>NZ_JAQMUE010000089.1 GCF_028330985.1 Roseofilum reptotaenium CS-1145
GGTTATGGCCTCTGGTGGATGAACCGATTGCCAACCGTTCCTTTGAGAATCTCGATGAACTCGAAGAGGTTTTATACCAACGTTGCCGAAAGTTACTGACCCAGAGGGCATTGATTCGAGACTTGACCCGTTTTCATTGGTAGCGTGAAATCGCGGCTATACTTTGATTGATTCTCCGGACTTGATATCACATCATCTAAAATGCGCTCGACTAACCCCGCTTCAAACCCCACCCCCAAGCCCTCCGCAGGCTTCACAATCACATCCGTCAACTCCTCCCGATTCATCGGTCCCAACTTGTAATCCTTGCGGTTCAATACATCGGCAAACGGTCGATAGGACAGGGCATTCCCCAGAAAATCCGCCCGCATTGTCATCACCACCCGACCCGGTAAATCCGCAATCAGGGCATCTAAAAATTGGTGGCGTATCTCCACAGAAATTGCGAGCCGTTTTATCATAGCGTGTCGCGATCTCCCTGTATTGCTTGAATTTTTGGAATAAATTTTCAATTAGATGCCGCCACTTGTACATTTCTTGATCATATTGTCTCTGTTGTGTGCGGTTACTTTTTGGAGAAATCACAGCCAAGCAATCCGCCCCTTTGAGGCGGTCAAGAACACGTTGTGCCGCATCATAGGTTTTATCAGCAAGTAGCGCACTCATCTGATCGATGCACTCCAATAGCACGTCAGCCCCTTGTAAGTCGTGGACTTGGCCTGGGGTAAGATGAAATCCTGTGGGATTGCCCAGGGCATCGCAAGTGGCATGAATCTTTGTCGATAGTCCTCCTTTACTACGGCCTATTACCTGGGTTTCACCCGTCTCATCAGGTTTTTTTTGCACCAGTACTGTCTTGATGGGCACGCACAATAGTTGAATCAATGGCAGCATATTCGTTGTTAGCCTTTTCGGCTAACAACGAATATGCTTCAAAACGCCCTTTTCAGACCAACGGGTATGGTGGGTATGAATGACCCGAAAATCGCCAAAATGCAAGGCGTAAATCGCGCCAGGGAACTCCCGTACGATAACGATATAACACAGCTTCAACAAATAATCGATTGTCTTTGGCTGTAGCGCCTGGGTCTCCCTTTTGACTGGCTAAGAGGTGTTCGATCCTTTTCCACTGGTAGTCTCGCAAGCTATAGCGTTTCATCTGCTGCCCACATCTATGTTATTACTTGATCAATATCCCTTACCCTATCAATCTACTTTTGTCAAAAAAATTGATTGATGACACGCCCTGGTATTATAACTGAGCTATAGAGGCGCGATCGGGTCTGCAATGCGGAGCGTTGTCGCGATCCCCCAGACTACTGAGTAGCCAGAAGATCAGGTTTAGCCAAAATTCTTAATTCGCCTTGGTTGGAGATAATCTTAACTTACTGGCTGCTATAAATAACGGCTGGCTAATTGCATTAAATCCGCAATATCGATATCTCCATCACCATCCGCATCGAGTAACCGGCTCAAAACGGGATTTTTTTCCGCTTGATTGGCTCCCATTTGCACCACTTTTAGGACTAAGGGGACAGCCGTCGGTAAAGCCGATTCAATGGTACTCGCTGGTAAACCGGTTTTCTCGGCAGCCACTTGGACTAAATTTTGCAGTTGGGGTACGCTAAAGAGCGCTTGTACCGCTAGGGGATTGGCGGCCAGTCCGCTATACTGATCAAGGAGATTTTGGGCTTGGTCTTCTCCTTGTTCTTGCAGAGCCGATCGCGAAAAGCCTGCCACCACAGAAAGCAGCGATCGCATTTGCCCTTCATCTGCACCCGTATCATTGGATAATTGCTGCACGGTATTCACCAGTCCACCGATCTGCCCTAAACCCCCCTGCTCGTTCACTGCACCCAGAATCTGATTAAACCATCCCATAATCTTTTCCTCCTAAACTTGCTACCCTAGAGGGTGTTCCCTTACCCTACCAAGGAACAGGGAAGTAATACCATGTTCTAAATTCTATTCTGCTTAACCAGGGGTGAACTGTTCCCCCATTTCCCCATTCCCCCATTTCCCCAATGCCCCTGCCTCGCCTCCTGATTCTTATTGTCGGTATTACGCTGGTTTTAGGGCTAATGCTGTGGTTCATTGATGCCCTGCGCTGGTTTTACCTACAAATTTCCTATACGTCCCCGCTCTTGGGAACAGTGGTTTTATTATTAATCGTTGCCCTCTTGGGGGTATTACTCGCTGGTGTCATCTATTATGCCTGGATGTTTCAAGGGGGAAAAACCTCTAAAAGCGGCAGTCAAAGGGTGGTGAAGGTTCCCACAGAAAAAAAAGAGGCAGCCGCCGAAACCCTGAAAGCAGTGCGCCAACAGATGGATAAGATTCAGGATCGGGTGGCACGGGAAGCCTTGTTAGAGCGATCGCGGCAAATTGAATCGAATCTCCAAGGTCGGAATGTGCGCGTCGTCGTCTTTGGCACAGGTTCATCGGGTAAAACTTCGGTGATTAATGGTTTATTGGGACAAATGGTGGGTCAAGTGCAGCCGACGATCGGAACGACTCAGGAGGGGCAAACCTATCATTTACCTTTAAGAGGATTAAACCGGGAAATCCTGATTACTGATACCCCTGGTATTCTGGAGATTGGAGAAGAAGGCAGCGATCGCGCCCAAATTGCTCGCCAGTTAGCGACTCAAGCCGATTTACTGCTATTTGTCGTCGATAATGATTTGCGTCAATCAGAATACCAACCCCTGCAAGCCTTAGCCCAAATTGGTAAGCGCTCTTTATTGGTGTTCAATAAGACTGATTTATATACAGATGAAGACCGGGAGCGGATTCTCAGCCGCTTACAACAACGGGTACAGGGGCTGATGAGCAGTAGTGACGTGTTGGCGATCGCCGCTAATCCCCAAGCCGCCGTTTTACCCTCCGGCGATTTAGTCGTTCCAGACCTTGTGATTTTCCCCCTAATCCGCCGCCTAGCCGCCGTTCTCAGAGCTGAGGGTGAAGATTTGGTTGCCGATAACATTTTGATGCAAGCCAGCGCCCTAGGCGATGATGCCCGGCGGATTCTGGATACCCAGCGCAAGCGCCAAGCCGATAAGACAGTGGAACAGTTCCAATGGATCGGTGCCGGAGCGATCGCCGTAACCCCCCTACCCGTGGTCGATTTATTAGCCACAGCAGCCGTCAATGCTCAAATGGTGGTCGAATTAGGGCGGATTTATGGCTGCGAATTAAACATGGAACGGGGACGAGAATTAGCCCTCTCATTAGCCAAAACCCTCACCAGTTTAGGGATCGTGGAGGGCGCGTTAAAATTAGTGACCACTGCTCTACAATTAAATGTCGCCACCTTCATTATCGGTAAAGCTATTCAAGGAGTCACCGCCGCCTATTTAACTCGCATTGCCGGTAAAAGCTTTATCGAATATTTCCGCCAAGATCAAGATTGGGGAGACGGGGGAATTACAGAAGTTGTGCAACGTCAATTCAAACTGAACAAACGGGATGAATTTGTCAAAGCCTTCATTCAAGATGCGATCGATCGCGTCGTCCATCCCCTCACCCAAGCCACATCTGAACCGTCTGAAGAAAACGATTCTACAGCCCTATCCTCTTCTTGGACTCCCCCCATTTCATCCCTCAAAGTTCCTGAACCCCTTCCCCCCAATCTTTCTCAGCAAGATGATTGGTCTGAAGACTCAGATCTAGAGATAGATGATTGGTAAAACCAATTATTAATTATTAATTGTTAATTGTTCTACCGGGATTTTAATCTGGAACGTTGTCCCCTTTCCCACCGTAGACTCAAAGGTTAACTTTCCTTTATGCCTCTCCACCACAATCTGGTAACTAATTGCTAATCCGATTCCGGTTCCCTTACCTATAGGTTTAGTCGTAAAAAACGGATCAAACAATTGAGAGTGTAGATCTTCCGAAATACCTAATGCATTATCTTCAATCTCAATCATCACCCAATCTTTACCTGTATCTTCAGGAGCATACAGGGAAGTCGAAATATTAATTTGGTTAGGATTAGCCTCTAACGCCTCATAACTCAAATTCTGTTTTACATTGGCTTCCTCTAATGCATCAATAGCATTCGCAATTAAATTCATAAATACCTGATTTAACTGACTGGGATAGCATTCGAGTAAAGGCAGAGTGCTATAATTTTTCAGAACTTTAATTTCTGGGCGATGGGATTTAGATTTAAGCCGATTATTTAGGATCAACAACGTGCTATCAATTCCTTCATGGATATCTACCGCTTTCACTTCACTCTCATCAAGACGGGAGAAATTGCGTAATGAGCGTACAATACCCCGAATGCGATCGGCTCCAATGTGCATTGACTTCAGTAATTTAGGTAAATCTTCAACTAAAAATTCTAAATCCACTGCTTCACATTCTTCCTCTAGCTCTTCCGGGGGCGCAGGATAAAACTCCTGATAAAGCTCAAGAACCGAGAGTAAATCTTGGATATAATTATCCGCATGGGAAAGATTACCATAAATGAAATTGACCGGATTATTAATCTCATGGGCAATTCCAGCGACCAATTGCCCTAAACTGGACATTTTCTCATTTTGGATTAAGTGGGTTTGAGCCTGTTTCAGTTCCTGAAGTGTTTGTTCAAGTTGCATAGCTCTTTCTTTTTCTCTGGCCTCTGATATTTTCAATGCTTCATTGACTTTGGCAAGTTCATCCGCTTTTTTCAAGACGATTTTGATGATGGACTTTTGCAGACTTAAGGCTGCATCTATCTCACATTTTTTCCACGCAGAAGATTGCAAGTTCACCGTCTCTTTCCATAATTCAAAAGATTGTCTAGGACAAAGAAAAACATTGTTTTTGCTATTTTTCAAGGAATCCTGTGGGTTACCTGCCCAATTAACGGTCTGCAACATTTCTGGGCGAAACCAAATTAAATATTTATCTTTAGTGGCTGTAATTTTAATCGCTAAGATCCCACTCGCTACATCTTTATAGGCTGTGGATTGAGGATCGATATCAGCCAAACAAGCGGTATGGAAAAAACGGGAATCTCCCATATAGAAACCGAGATTTCGTATTAGTTTTTGCACATAGGTGTTGTCGGGAGTTTCTCCAATCAAAATCAAGCGATCGTCTAAACCCACTGCTACCCCTGTTGCTCCTACCAAATCTAAGATATTTTGTTGATTTGTAACCAATCCATCCACATAATTTTCGGCATTAGACATCGATTCTAATAAACAGGATTGGACATCTTTGAGATCGAGCTTGTATTCATAATCGCCATCATGTTCTTTATGTCCCAATTCCAAAGATAAAGACTGGGCTAAAAACTCACAAGTAAATCGTTGTTCATAAGATATAGAAATGGGGGAATCATAATGATGGCAGGCAATCAATCCCCAAAGTTGTTGATCTTTAATTAAAGAAATCGTCATTGAGGAACGCACACCCATATTTTTTAAATATTGCAGATGGCAATTGGATACACTCCTTAAATATGCTCCTTTAAAATCCGGTTTGTTCCGAGTTAAAAGACTGATATCAGGAATCATTTTTACCGCATCTGTACGAGTATCAAAAATGATTCTCAATCGATCTTTGAGGAATGAATTTCTAACCGGTTCAGGAATATCAATATCGGGATAATGTAAACCTAAATAGGACTCTAGATCTTCCCGTTTAGATTCAGCAATCACACTACCATGATGATCTTCATGAAACTTATAAAGCATTACTCGGTCAAAACTCGTGATTCTACGAATAGTTTTAGCCGCGACTTCACAGACTGCTTCCAAAGTTTGAGCTGTATTCAGTTTGATAGCACATTCTTTAGTCAGATGATAAAAACTGAGGGACTGATTTAAAGCTTGATCGCTGCTTTTTTCTAATTCTAGAATTAGGCAACTATCTTGATGATGAATCATGCTACTAAACCCAGTCTCTCCAATGCTCTTAATTTTAAGTTGAAGTGGATTATTAGACTCAACACTTAGATATGCTAAATGATTTTGAAGCAGGTTTAGTTGGGAGGAGTCCAATAATACGGACAAAGGTTGATTGAGGAGAGATTCTGGAGCATAACCTAAAAAAGATTCAGTGTTTTCACTGACTTGTATGATCGTCAAGTCTGGCTCGCTTAAGACTAATAATACACCATGAGATTGAATGGATGTAGGGAAATAAACGGATTCTTCTTGAGCGATCGTCCAGTGTCGAGAGGGACGCAAGCTAATATTGAATGGGGTCTTCATGGTTAACAGTCGAGGTAAAATAAGGTTGAAAGATGGGGTGGAATATGGAGATTAAGCGAGGTTCCCTGAGTGAAATTGGACAAATCTAGGGTAATATTGAAATTAATTTACAGTCCTTGAGTATTTTTTGCTGAGTGTAAAAAGACTAGCAATATACATGGATGTCATGGATATCATTGTAACACAAAAGAAATTACAGATGCTTTACCGTATTAGATGTTGACAAAACGTAAAATTCCAATAATTGAAGGCCAGAATGAAGTAGAAATAATGCTGGACACACTTAGAAAACGACTGTAGCTCAAGTCTTAAACTAAACTTCTCAAGTCGTAAAAGCATGGTGACCAGAAGGTGAATCTCGCGATCGCCGGTTTCAGTGTAGGATTAGGCGTTAAAGTAAGGTAGGCAAATCTAACAAACATGACGCGGGATTCAAGTGCAAGATATTGAAGGTAACCACATCCGACTCAATAAGGTCACCAGGGAATGGGTCATCTATGCTCCCAAGAGAAAGCACCGTCCCCAAGATTGGCGACAAGCCTGCACTATCGCTCCTCCAATTCCTCTTCCTTGCCCCTTTTGTCCTGGAGGGACTCATGAGGAGGAACCCATTTTACTAGAACTGCCTAAAGCGAATGGTTCTGGGTGGCAAACCCGTGTTGTTGGCAATCGCTATCCGGCACTTTCGACTCAAGGCAATACCCTGCGCGCTTCCCATGGGATTTATCTCACGATGCCAGGTTATGGTCGCCATGAGGTGATTATCGAAAGTCCAGATCATGATAAGGATATTCCTACCATGGAGCGATCGGAAGTGGAGCTGATTATAGAAACCTATCATCACCGCTACATCGATCTAATGCGGGAACATGAGAGCATGATGGGGATTATCTTCCGCAATCACGGGCAACGAGCAGGTGCGTCCCAATCCCATCCCCATTCCCAGATTATCATTACGAGCATTGTGCCTCAACAACGACGCTGGCGCGAGGAGGAAGCGCAACGATATTATGATGACTGGGGGCGGTGTTTGTACTGTGATATTCTCAAGTTTGAGTACAAGGAGCAGACGCGGATACTAGAGGAAAATAATTCATTTTTGGCGTTTGTACCCTTTGCTGCTGAAGTGCCGTTTGAGATATCGATAGCCCCGAAACATCATGAGGCGGATTTTGGCAGTCTGACGGATACAGAAAAAGCAGACTTTGCCGCTATCTTACAAAGTATTTTAACGCGGTTATCGGCAAAACTCAACGATCCAGACTATAACTACATCATTAATACCGCAGCTCGCTATAAGGCAGAAGAACCTCAAGTTCACTGGTATTGCCAAATTCGGCCCCGGTTAACCACTCCTGCCGGATTTGAAATTGCCTCTAGCGTGAGTATTAATCCCTCTTTGCCGGAATGGGATGCTGAGTTTTTGCGACAATAGGGTGTTAAGCAGATGGGGACGAGGAAAGCGATTCGCTCAGACGAAAATTTGTCCAAATCTCCGAAGTGGTCAGACACGGAGAATTCCAACTTCAGCTTATTGTAGGACATAATATCGCCAATGCAGAATATTGAATTATTCCCTCGATCGCAGTATGAAAATCCGAATTGCCCAACACGATGATATTGAGACTCTCTTTGAGATTAGAACCAGCGTCGTCGAAAATTATCAATCCCGTGAAGAGATTGCTCAACTGGGGATTACTCCAGAGTCAGTTGCCCAAATGTTAGCAACAGATAGTTGTGCATGGGTTGCTGAGATTGATAATCAACCCATTGGTTTCTCGATTGCCAATGCTACAGAAAAAACCATATTGGGGCTATTTGTCCTCCCTGCTTTTGAAGGTCGAGGTGCTGGACGTGCGCTCATACAAGCGGCTGAACGTTGGTTAGAGTCGCAGGGAATTGAAGAGATTTGGTTACTAACAGGAAACAATCCTAACTTTAGAGCTTACGGCTTTTACTTGCATCTGGACTGGGTTCCCGTTGGTGTTGAATCGGATGGAAACTTCCAAGGGGAGATAAAATTTATCAAAAAACTGACACCACAATTGCTTTGAATGTTATTTTTTAGGCATTTCATAGGAAAGATTGTGAATACGCTTGAGTTCAATACAACCAATCGCGATATTGGGGATGGTCTTTCATGTCTTCAAAGAGCCAAACCATGCGATCGAGAAACCAGGTTTTAGCCAAAAGCACCCAAGATAAACCCAGCAAAGTCGGCCAAAGTGTTAAGGTAATCAAACCCCAAAGGACGATCGCAAAACCAACCCCATTCACCGTATTCGTAAACGCCAACACGGGTTGATGATGGCTGGGAATCGGGACTTGCTTTTGATTGAGCCAAACCCGTTCTCCTAATACGCCTTTTGAAGCCCAATTTTGGGTACTTTCTGGTTTGGGAAACAGTCGCGGATTAATCCAAATCCACAACAAAACTAAGGCCATGGGAATTAATGCCCCCCAACCTAACCAAACGCGACTCCAACTGGCTAATACTAAAAGGGGTAAACTCAGGTAGCGTGTCCAAAAACTCCAGGGATTCGTATGACGTTCCCATACTGTATCCGTCATGTGGAAAATCTGGGCGATCTTTTGGGCATAAGTCATGGTTTTAAAGTTATGAATAGTATTATTGCGGACCGATTGAAGCGATTTATCTTGCTCCTAGGATTTCTCTTACAAGCCCCGTACGCGACTATACCAACGTAACAAGACTTTCGCCAACTGATGGGAATCATGGCGGACTTTATGGGCGATCGCATCCTCATCCATGACATTACTCATCACCATCCGATACCCTAACCGTGCCACATCTTCGCGATCCAAAAATACCGGATGGGAACGCTGCTTTGCATATCGGATCAGAGCCGCTTCAGAAGGGGGCCGTTTATGCACTAAAACCGCATCAAAAATCCGCCGTTTCACCACCCGATCGATCGCCCGAATATGATCGGAAACTGTATAGCCATCAGTCTCTCCCGGTTCCGTCATAATATTGCAGACATAAATCCGGGGAACCCGTTTTTTGGCGATCGCCTCCACAATTTCCGGTACTAATAAATTGGGAATCACGCTTGTATACAAACTGCCTGGCCCCATAATAATGTAATCAGCTTCCTCGATCGCGGAGATCGCGGCGGGCAGAGCTAGTGGAGACTCCGGAACACAACCAATCTTAACAATTTTTCCCTTTGCCTCTGGAATCCGCGATTCCCCCTCAATCCGGCGGCCATCCTCCAGGTCAGCCCACAAATACACATCTTCCAACGTTGCCGGTAACACCTGACCGCGTACCGCTAACACATGAGAACTCGCGGCGATCGCCTGCTCCAAGTCCCCCGTAACCTCACTCATGGCGGTCAAAAATAAATTACCAAAACTATGACCCGCTAACCCATCCCCCGTCTTAAAGCGATATTGAAACAACTCCGTCAACAACTTCTCTTCATCCCCCAAAGCCGCCAAACAATTGCGAATATCCCCAGGTGGTTGCACTCCCAACTCCCGTCGCAACCGTCCCGAAGACCCTCCATCATCCGCCACCGTCACAATCGCCGTAATATTAGCGCTATAGAGCTTCAACCCCCGCAACAACGTCGATAATCCTGTTCCTCCTCCGAGCGCCACAATTTTCGGCCCCCGATGCAGACGACGATGGGAGATCAACATATCCACCAACTCCTCATCCCCAGGAGGCCTTAACACCTGACTAATAGAATTCACCGTTTGACTCTGGCCCCACAAAATCAGTAGAATCCCCCCAATCACCACCAACGGCCCGCTAATCGTATTCGGAACCAACTGAGCCAAACTACTTAATACCGCCTCCGTTAATCTCAGCAAATAAAAAACTGGGGTCATCTTCGTCCAAATCGCCAACCCCAAAGTTGCCAGAATCATTCCCCCAGCGCTAATCACCATCCAGCGCTTAACAAACAATCCAGGGGAGAGCCACTTAAACCACTGATTCAAACGCGAAGATTTGCCACTGCGTCGGCCAATGGCTTGGGTATAATGATTTCTTCGCAGTCGCTTGAGCAGGCTAAAGGACATAGGCTTGAGGATTGAGGTTCAAGAGAGGATCAGGGAGTAGTCAATAGAAAGGTTAACCCTTCTACATCCGATTCACAACCGAACACTCGACATTTAGTGCATTCGGCTCTTAGTCTAACCTGAGTTTGGTAGAAGAAAAGGTAAGCTCAGAGAAGAATCGACTCATCAGACAAATGGCCGTACTCGATTATCTCTCTAAACAAGACTGGAAAAGCCTTGACAGGATTCAGAAGGGATCAATTTTAGGTACATGGCACAGGAAGAGAGAGTTAGGATATTGTCTATTGCCTCAATTTCTTGTAAAACTTGAAGAAGGTTATATTTAGGTGACGAGATTAACTTGTGTTGGCGTTAAAATTTCTTCTTCTTCGATCGAGATAATCAGATAAGTTTTCATGCAGTATGGTTCATGCGTTGCTCTAGTTCATGATGTTTCTCATGACTGAACAAGCCTGCTGTTAATTTTAGCAAGTGGGCGATCTCGTCCATTATCTCCCCTAGAATTCAGAAGCCGGGTTGTTCCTCGTATTTTTATGCAAGCCGCAACACTTCTTTACATTATTCGGGAGCAGGAAGTGGATAGTTGACAGTGAAGAGGAAGTCACATCAACACAATCCTGAGCTTAGAGCGGATCTAAGGAATGTTCTTGCCGTTTGACAATAAACACATTACGGTTGATCGAGCCAGTGCGCTCATGGATAAACCGATCTACACTTTGCAGGGCTAAGTAAACCCCTAACCCCCCACAGGGCCGTTGTTCGATGGACAAACATAAATGAGGCGGTTCCTCTTCTTCTGTGGGATCGTAAACAGCACCTGTATCTTCCATAGAGACCATCAGTTCTTGATCGGTCATATCCGCTCGGATATCTAAATCCCCATTAATGCCTGCTTCTACATAACCATGAATAATAATATTAGTAGCAATTTCATCAACTGCTAATCTCAATTTATAAGAGGATTTACGATCTAACCCTGCCTCCTGAGCTACAGCTAAAACATACTGTGCAATCACTGACAAAGAATCTAGTTTACCTGAAGCAATCAAATGCTGCATTATCTTAAAAAGGGATCATTTATGACTACTTTTAGGGAGGGATCAATGAGGGATCAGTCATGCAGATACGGTCAGGTCATATTTTTACTCAACCCGCTAAAATAACGGTTGCATTAAGTTGTACCAAAATAGTATCTGTTTCACCCCATTTCAATCGTAATCTGATTGGGTTAACGTTGGGTTTAAAATTAGCTTAAATTTACAGAAGGGGAGGGGGAGCGATACTCAGGAAGGCACAACCAGAAACGAGACCCCTGAGTTAGATGACTTTCAACACCTAACTGACCACCATGGGTGGCTAGAATCCGATGGCATTGATATAGACCGAGGGAAATGCCAGTTAAGGGACGATTGGTTTGACAGTCGGAAGCTTGAGGATCTAAGGAAAATAAATAGGGCAGCTTTTCGGTAGTAATACCGACTCCATTATCGGTCACTGAACAGCACACCTCATGGTTAGGGTGAGTTTGGAACTGAATCTGGATCTCGACTCCAGGGGGATTATGCTTGATGGCATTGGAGAGCAGATGTTCAAACACACGTTTCATCTGCTGAGGATCGGCATTAACGAGGGGTAATTTCTCTGGCCGATGATACGTTAGGCAAACCTCATTGGCTTGAAAATCCGGTTGCAATTCTTCTAGTACCCGTTCTAAAACGAGAGCGAGATTAATGGCTTCAGTCTCGATCGCTCTTAAGTTAGAATCTAGATTAGCCACTTCGAGCAAAGTGTTGAGTTTACGCAATTGGCGATCGCCTCCTTCAGTGAGCCGTTGCAGGAGCGATCGACTCACCGATAGGGTTTCTCCCGGTTTTTTGAGTAAATTTTGATGGAGCATCAGCATCCCCATGAGTGTGGTGCGTAAATCATGGGCAATGGCTTGAAAAAAACAATTTTTTAGTTGATTGGATCGGCTTAAGGCTTCCTGATTTTCCTGTAAGGTTTGCTTTTGTTGCTCCAAAGTGGTTTCTAACTCCATAATCGAAGCTTCTCTAAGGGTAATATCTTCCGATAAGCGATCGTGATTATGGCGCAGTAGCTCGGCATTAACCGTGAGTTCCGTTAAACTGGCAGCCAAGATCAAAGCTGTGATCTGAATGGAGCCGATCAAGATTTCAAACCCAAAGATGGCTTCTTGCCTAGTATCTGCCCTCATAATCAATAGACCTTGATCTTGACTCAAACCCATTAAAGCTAAAACGGCGATCGAGAGACTGGTGGTAAAAACCCCGATCGCGCCATAGCGAAAGGCTGCCCAAACGATAAATGGAAAACAGAGATATTCTAAGGGTGCATCAGCTATATCCAGCATCCACTGATCGTTAATCCACCCCATATTGGGGAGACCAAAAATCAAGCTACTAACAACGAAGAAAAGAACGATCGCGATCGGGGTTTCTATCCAATATTCAGGAGTATTAATCTGAATTGGCTCTTTTCCCAAAGACCAACGGCTGATCCCATAGACCAGAATGGGAGTAATTAATAAAACTCCCATACTCTCGCCCAACCACATTCTCCACAGATGCTCTAAAGCCATTTGTGACGTGAGCATATGTAACCATAGACCCAAAACTGTATCCAGAAATGCCGTAATCCCCGTACTGATCATGGCTCCCCAAAAGACTAACTGAAGTACGGGTTTGAGTTTCGGAAGCATGGGTTTCCATCGACATAATCCCAATAAATAAACACCGATCGCCGCACCCGTAATATGACTGAGGGCCCCAGCAATCGCCACTACAGGGGAAGCGCCTAACATGAGGGCATAAGCCCAACTTCCTAAGCCCACTCCTGGCCAAAGCTCGATACCATAAACCGCTAATACCCCTAGGCCTATCCCTGCCGCTGGACAAATTGGAGAAATTTCTCCTAAGCCGATCATTGTTGTCGTTATATAGGCGACAATGAAGTACACTAGGACAATCGCTCCACTGAGCAAACTGTATCGGCTAATTGGGTATCCCTGAGTTATAATTTTGGTATCCATGGGTTATGAGCTATCCACCTCTTGTCTTTTCAGGTTAAGGACGAATTGATACCGTGACTTCCTCCACTAGGGTGAATTTCTTGTGGAGAGTCAATTAATTGTTAATGCCTTGAGGGAAGTCGGGAGTTGGGAGTAAGCGGATCTTCCCTGTTCTATGCATTGATCGTAGACACTATAGAATGGTGGTGTTTTTCAATAGGTATAGTGTTTATGGATGGTTTAGCCTACCTCCATTACGCTCTGGTTTGGGATGATTTCAATGGCGATCAGATTGCTAATGTTCAGCAGCTTTTGGCGATCGCCTTAGTCATCTCTCTCTTGAGTCAAATGTCTCCCACCCTAGGAAATTATGTGTGGCAGTTGGGGGATTATGGCCCTGCGGTGGTGGAACTCCAGGATCGGCTTAAAGCAGTAGGATGTTTTCCTGGGAGTACCCGCAGTACGGGCTATTATGGCCCCATTACTACAGAATCGGTTAAAGCTTTACAAGCGGCTCAGAACATTGCGATCGATGGAATGGTTGGGGTTCACACACAAGCTTTACTGGATCGGGGTTTGGGCTGTTATATTCAGGAATACTCCTCTATTTTGAACGTGGGGAGTCAAGGAGATCGCGTCGGTAAGCTTCAAATTCAACTCAATAACTGGGGAGTCCCTCCCGAACCAGGGGGAAGCCTCAAGGTTGATGGTATTTTTGGCCCCGAAACCCAAAAATCGGTTATTCGGTTTCAAGAATTTAAGGGACTGAAGGTGGATGGTATTGTAGGGCCAGAAACTTCTCAAGCATTGTGGGAACCGCGTTTGAATGCGGAACAACAACGATTGTTTGCTGAATTTAAGGCTCTGGCTGTTTGGCTGTGTGAAGATCCCCAAAATCCAAACGATCTCGAACATAAACGGATCAGGGAAGAGATGTTATGGGGTTATTCTAATGGCGATCGCCGCCTGAATTGGGAAGACTGGAGCAAGCAATGGTGTCGGTTAGGTTTTAATCCCCAAAATCCCGATAACTGGGGCGGGATTTATCAAGGGTATATGGGACAGTTTTAATCCTTATTACTGACCTCAAGGGTTCATAATCAGGTCAAAGAAACCATCATCTAATTCGTAGCCTAACATCTGGGTAATGGCTTTGAGGCGCGATCTCGGTTCAATGCCTTGTTGTTGCATCCAGTTCATTAAGACAAAAGTTTTACGCATGACAAAAATCTCCAGAGCTTCCGGATTGAATTGAATACCATCGGTGCGATGGAATTGATGGGGAATGAGCATGGCGGTATAACGGGCTAGTTCTCCTCCTTTCCAGTCCAATAGGAAGGGCAGCCAAGGATAGACGGTATCTAAACGGATAAACCAGAGGCGGATTTCAGGAATTTCTGAAAGTTCCCTGGGATCTGTATCTTCGCGGGGATACTCAATGTTAAATTTAAGCTTCTGTTCATGGGCAGATAACTGACCTTCCGCTAATAGGGAAGCGATCGCCTCCTGAGCTGGGGCAAGATCTAAGGTTTGAATGGCTTTAGCACCCAATTTAATTTCAATAGACATGGTTTTTAATTCTGGATTGTCATTAATAATGGCGATTTAGAGCGGAGATTATTTCTGGGATGAACGCTTGAGAATAAAAAAGAAAGGTTGGGGCAAACTCTTAAAATCCATCACTCCTAAGACAGTGTTACCGTCAATTTTCCTAAAAGAATCATTGATCGGCAAATAATCATAGATCATCGTCGCGCTGATTTTATTTCGGTATTCCATCATCCGTAATCGGGCTTGACTTTTTTCTGTTTTGAGTAGAGAGTTGGTCAAACCCAATAAAGGCTTGAGCATAGCTAGATTCATCTTTGGCATTTTGCCAATCCATTCCATAGCTCTAGCATTGGGCGCAACTTTAATGATTTGTCCCTGGGCATCTAAAAATAGCAAAGGGTGTACCGTTTCGGCATTAATAAATTCTTTCCCATACCAATTGGAGGCTTCTAATAAGCCATCCATGGGGTGATCGGTATGCAATTGAGAACCTTGCCATCGACCGAACATAAATTCTAAGTTAACCGGTTCTAGGGTATCAAATAACTCTAGAGCTTTATCGAGGGTGGTTTTACCATTGTGTAGGATAGATTGGCCCTGTTTGAGGATTTCTAGATTTTGACTAACGGTCACGGGATTGACTCTTTAATTGGCGATCGATATATCTTACTTTAACCTAGTGTAGGCTGATTTGGTGCAGTTGGCCGGCCAGAAACCAACAACTGAGTGTCTGATTGGGACAGGGTAGTTTGAAAAAAATCGATATCCAAGTTATTCAATCAGAACACTTTCAAGCATAGTTAAAAGTTCTGTAATTTTATTAGCTACCACATCCCATACAATATCAAAGTCTAGTCGATCGTATTCATGGATAATTACATCTCGCATTCCTGCCATTTCACGCCAAGGAATTTCTGGATGTTCTTGACGAAATTCTTGGGATAGTCGTTTGGTCGCTTCACCAATAATGGTAATTTGATACAAGATAGCAGATAACTTTTCATCATTTGCTGCTAATTGAGATCGACTAACACCATTGGTATAACGTACAATGCGTCTAATAGCATTAATAATATCAATCAGAGATTCTCGATCGCGTGGCATAAATTGTTTTTGCTGATTCAAGTATATTATTGCGTCTGAGCCAATTCTCGCTGCGGGCGATCGCCGCTTTGGGAATCAAGTCTACTTTACGATTAAACAGGGATTCGAGTTCATCTTGCATTTGCAAGGCTTCCCTTAACCCGCGCTTGGCTTCTGGGTCAAAATCGACTAAGATATCGATGTCACTATTCGGGTGAAAGTCGTCACGTAACACCGAACCAAAAAGAGAGAATTCACAAATCTGCCAGCGATGACAAAAGTCGATAATTTCCTCCATGGGTAAATCGATTGCTGTCGCGATCTCATCATAATAAATCCATGTCACTGCTTTCTATTCTCCCTGGATTTGACTCATTTCCATACCGGCTATTCTAAAGAGAGATCGCCAACTCATTGACACCCTGCAACAATTGTATCATTTCGATTTCCCAGATTCGGAAGCGATCGCCTTAAGAAATTGTACTCAACTTCCCTCTGATTCTAGAGCTTCGACTATCCTGTTACTGACTCGATTGACCTCGATCGACTGTTCCACTCGAAGACAGGCTCAGGAATTCTGAGTTAAAGTGGTAATGAGTTTACTTTAACGGGGAAGACGAGGACAAGTGGAGAGCGATAGTGCAAGCCATCGCTGACGTAATTGCACTTTACCCTGACGAGCTAATCCTAATGCTGTTTATTCTTCAGGAGAACCCATATTATTGAACATGAGCAACGAACCGAACACCTTAGAACCGATCCGCTCTTTAGAAGATGCCATTCATCGCTGTCAAGATTTGGGAATGCGCCTGAGTCGTCAACGGCGATTTATCCTAGAATTACTCTGGCAGGAACAGGAGCATCTGTCCGCACGGGAAATTTATGACCTACTGAATCAGCAAGGAAGAGAGATCGGTCATACCTCAGTGTATCAGAATCTCGAAGCCCTTTCTTCCCAAGGCATCATTGAATGTGTCGATCGCGCCGATGGCCGGCTCTACGGTCATATTAGTGACCCCCATTCTCACATCAATTGCTTAGACAATGGCAAAATTCTGGATATTCACGTCGAGCTACCGCCAGAGTTAATTGAGCAAATTGAAGCGCAAACCGGGGTTAAAATTACCGATTATCGGATTGATTTCTATGGATATAGCGCTTCGCGCTAGGCAATAGGCAATAGGCAATAGACAATAGCTTGTATTGTTTAGGGTCTAAGGCTTCAAGCTATACTCCATAGAAGAAAGAATCGCTATATACGTGCCTTCTAACGATTCAAACAGATTGTCCTCAGTTTAAGTTGATGTTGGAGGAAATTTTGAGGGATGCACGGGAATAAATTTCAATTCAACGAATGAAACCCAAAAAAAGTGCTGAAAAAACTCTAGAAATTCGAGTCCGAGGGCGGGTTCAGGGGGTAGGATTTCGGCCCCATGTTTGGCATTTAGCCTATGAGCTTGGGCTAGTTGGCCAGGTGTGCAATGATGGGCAAGGGGTACGCATTCAGGTGAGTGGAGAACCGGAAGCACTATCAGAATTTCGGCAACGGTTAGAGTCCCAAGCGCCTCCCCTGTCCCAGATAGAGACGATTGAAATCCAAGAACAAGAGCAAGCCGTCGAGTTTAAGGACTTTGCTATTGTTGAGAGTGTGGAGGGCAAAACCGAGACTCAAATTGCTCCCGATACAGCAACTTGTGCTGCTTGTATGGCAGAAATTTATACGCCTTCAGAGCGACGCTATCGCTATCCGTTTACGAACTGTACCCATTGCGGGCCAAGACTTTCGATTATTCGGGGGGTTCCCTACGATCGCCCCTCAACAACGATGGCGAATTTTCCGTTATGTCCGGAATGTCAGCGAGAATATGACGATCCGGGCGATCGCCGCTTCCATGCCCAACCGATCGCCTGTCCCATTTGCGGACCGAAACTTTGGCTAGAGTCCCTCACGGATAAAGATAGGGTTGGGGAACCGGGAAAAGAGATCCAACAGACTATTTCCCTGATTGAACAAGGCAAAATCCTTGCCATTCGGGGGTTAGGAGGATTTCATTTAGCCTGTGATGCGACGAATGAAGATGCTGTAAACCGCTTACGCGAACGAAAACGACGATTTGGTAAGCCTTTTGCATTGATGGCGCGGGATATTACGGTCATTCGTCGCTATTGTCGGGTGAGTCCAGCCGAAGAAGAGGCACTCAAGAGTCCTGCGGCTCCCATTGTGCTGTTGAATGCTGAGGGGGAGGAGCGTTTACCGGAGGCGATCACCCCTGGAGTAAGAACGCTCGGTTTTATGCTTCCCTATACTCCCCTGCATCTTCTACTACTTGAAACTCTGGATTATCCCCTGGTGATGACCAGCGCTAACTTATCCCACGAACCTCAGTTAATCAGCAATACAGAAGCCAGGGAGAAACTGATGGGATTAGCGGATACTGTATTATTTCATAACCGAGATATCGCCAATCGCATAGATGATTCTGTGGTGCGAATTATGGCAGGAAAACCCCGTTTATTGCGTCGCAGTCGGGGTTACGTTCCGGGAGCGATCGCCCTGCCGCCAGGATGCGATCGCCATTCAAGCCTCTTAGCTTATGGCGGAGAACTCAAATCCACCTTTTGCCTCATCCAAGATTGTCAAGCCATTTTATCCCAACATCAAGGCGATTTAGAAAACCTAATTACCTACGCAGATTATCAGAAAAATCTCAAACTTTTTCGTCAACTTTACGATCATAAACCGCAAATTTTAGTTGCCGATCTCCATCCCGAATATCTCTCAACCAAACTTGCCCAAGAACAGGCCAAAACCCATCAGTTACCCTTGATTCAAGTTCAACACCACCATGCCCATATTGCCAGTTGCTTCGTTGAAAATGGCATCCCTTTAGACCACTCTCCCATTTTAGGCATTGCTCTAGATGGCTTGGGAGTTGGCGAAGAGGGTACGATTTGGGGGGGAGAGTTTCTACTCGCAGATTATCGAGGTTATCAACGGTTAGCTACCTTAAAATCTGTGTCGATGATTGGCGGCACCAAAGCTATTCTCGAACCTTGGCGGAACACCTATGCTCACTTAAAAACTGCCTTTGATTGGCAGATCTTAACGGAAAAATTCGGTCATCTGGAATTATTTGACTATTTCCAGAATAAACCAATCGCTCTCTTTGAGCAAATGCTGCAAAAACGACTCAATGCACCCCTGGCAAGTTCGACGGGACGGTTGTTTGACGCGGTATCGGCAGCAATCGGCTTATGTCGCGATCGCGCCCTATTTGAAGGTCAAGGAGCGATCGAGTTAGAAATGGCAGTCGATCGTCATTTACTTTCAGAATCTGATGATGATTTTGCTTATCCCTTTGATATTAATTTAACTCATAAACTTCTGTATCTCGACCCTAGCCCCATGTGGCTTTCTTTATTGGAAGACTTGAACCAAGGGGCAAGTATCTCTCTGATGGCAACTCGCTTTCATAAAGGCTTAATCCAAGGGATGATACAGTTAGTGCAAAAATTAATCTATAACTGTCAATCTGATGGACTTTCCATTCAACACATTGCTCTCTCTGGAGGATGCTTCCAAAATCGGGTTTTACTCGAAGAACTGACGACTAAACTAGAAGCAAAAGGCTATACCTGTTTAGCTCAGGCACAAGTTCCCTGCAATGACGGAGGGTTATCCTTGGGGCAGGGTGCGATCGCGATCTCCAGAATGACAGGATAAACTTTAGCTATTCCTCTCCAGCTTTCCATAGTGCAGCTTTGCGATCGATGTCTTTAATCAAGCCATCTTTGCCATCCATATAACCCTCAATATCATCAGAAAATTCCCTTGCCAACTTCCGCTTTAAGTTACTGTATTGCTGGGCTATTTCAGGATAAGCAATCAGATAATCTCGAAAAGCCAGATGACGCTTCACCTGCTCTGAACCCACGGCAAAGAAATGAAGATGATGCGTTCTAATACCTTCCGAGTTATGCTTAGGGAAGTATCGGCGATCGGGGATACCAAACTCACCCATAGCCTCATAACCCAGTCCCCCCATTTGAACATTGTATTGATCGATTTTGGCAATATCTTTGACTTCACCTAACAGATCGATAATCGGTTTCGCATATATGTTGGGAATAGCAGTACTACCGATATGGTGAATAGCGATCAAATTCTCTGCTAGAACCTTGGTGATTTTCTGGGATTCAATCTCAAACATCTGTCGCCACGCGGGATTATGGGGCACAACTTCTACTTTTCTCATCATTAGATTTTTAGCTCGGAATCGACGATTTTTATTTAGAACAAATTTCTGGCAATTTCAATCACCCATATATTTTGGAGTTACAATTAAATTAATGTTGGTTAATCACTTATTCAGGGAGCGAATATGAGCCAGACGGTTTTGATTACTGGAGCATCATCGGGAATTGGGAAGGAAACTGCAAAAATACTGATTCAAGAGGGCTATACGGTTTATGCTACTGCTCGACGGGTGGAAAAAATGGAGGATCTCCGAAAGTTGGGTGGGATTCCAATTAAGATGGATATTACTAAAGAGGATGAAGTTTTAGCCACAGTTAAACAGATTAAGCAGAACTACCAAAGTGTGGATGTTTTGATTAATAATGCCGGTTTTGGCATGTATGGAACGATTGAAGATACATCGATTGAGGATGCACGCTATCAGTTTGAAGTTAATTTATTTGGATTAGCACGTCTGACTCAGTTGATACTACCGGATATGCGAGAAAAGAGAGGGGGAAAAATTGTTAATCTGAGTTCGATGGTAGGCAAGATCTATACGCCTATGGGAGCTTGGTATAATGCGACGAAACATGCTCTGGAAGCCTGGAGTGATTGTTTACGAATTGAAACTCAAGCGTTTAATATTGATGTGATTATTATTGAGCCAGGCATTATTGGTACAGAATTTGGTGAGGTATTTATTGAACCGATGCTGAAGCGATCAGGTAACGGAGCTTATCAGGATTTAGCCCAGGGTTTTGCTAAAGCTTGCCATGATGTTTATGATAATCCAGGTAATAGTTCACCACCTTCAACGATCGCCAAGATCATTTTAAGGGCAATTCAGGCTAAACATCCCAAAACCCGCTATGTTGCGGGTAAGATGGCAGTGCCAATGATGTGGACGCGGAAATGGTTAGGCGATCGCGTGTATGATTGGATTTTAACCACAATGATCCGTTCGAGTTGAGTTGCGAGTCAGGAAAAGTGGGGAATGCATATCATTATTCATTATTCATTGTTAAGACTGCTTGCATCTGGGAAAACCAGTTAATTAATTGATCGAGTTGTTGATTGGGTTTAAACACACCTAAGCCACGCACGGTAACTTTTTTGGGACTGTAGATAAAGCGAGCATGGAAGCGGCGATCGAGTTTTTCTTTTAATAGATTCCAAGCCGGTTCTTCCATGGGCGTTTCTAAAACTACATGCTGTTTTCCATTGGGTTTAATACGAGAAAAGCCGAGGGATTTGGCTAGTTGTTTTAATTCCATCACCTGGATGAGTTGTTGAGCGGGTTGGGGGATGGTTCCGTAGCGATCGCTCCATTCCATCTCGATTAAGCGTAATTCATCACCACAACTTGCCGCCGCTACGGAGCGATAGGCTCTCATTTTCTGATCGATATCGGGGATATAATCTGCGGGAATAAACGCGGTAATCGGCAGATCGATGCTGGTATCGTCAACTTTGGGAATCTCTTGCCCTTGGATTTCCTGAATCGACTCCTGTAACATTTCCATGTATAAATCAAAGCCAATCGCCGTCATTTGTCCGGACTGTTCCGCGCCCAATAAATTTCCGACTCCGCGAATTTCCATATCCCGCATTGCCAACTGATACCCAGAACCTAACTGAGTAAAT
Organism: Roseofilum reptotaenium CS-1145; assembly: GCF_028330985.1. Classification (NCBI taxonomy): domain Bacteria; kingdom Bacillati; phylum Cyanobacteriota; class Cyanophyceae; order Desertifilales; family Desertifilaceae; genus Roseofilum; species Roseofilum reptotaenium. Next base: position 21,812 of record NZ_JAQMUE010000089.1, read on the forward strand.
TCTTGGATTGCCCGCAACCGTTTTTGAGCTGGTTCCGGTAATACCCGGCGATCGGGATAAAATAGCCAGGCATGGGCTTGAATTCCGGCTCGACCAACGCGCCCCCGCAACTGATACAATTGCGACAAGCCGAACTTCTGGGCATCCTCAATTAAAATCGTATTCACGCGGGGAATATCCAAACCGGACTCAATGATGGTGGTACAAACTAGCACATCCGCTTCCCCATTGCTAAAACTGAGCATCGTCGCTTCGAGTTCCGTTTCCGCCATCTGTCCATGGGCGATCGCCAATCGCACCCCTGGAACCGTCTCCCGAATCCGGGTACTGATCTCCTCAATGCCCTCAACCCTGGGAACCACATAAAAGACCTGTCCCCCCCGATCCAACTCCTGACGAATTGCCGTGCGGACTGCCTCCAAATTATACGCCGCTAAATGGGTTTTAATCGGGCGACGGGAGGGCGGTGGGGTGGTAATCAAACTCATCTCTCGCACCCCTGACAGGGACATATAGAGCGTGCGCGGAATCGGTGTAGCGCTGAGAGTTAAGACATCCACCTGGGTTTTGAGCGCCTTAATTTTCTCCTTCTGATTCACCCCAAACCGTTGCTCTTCATCCACCACTAATAAGCCTAAATCTCGGTATTTTACCTCCTTACTCAACAGTGCCTGAGTACCAACCACCACATCCAATTCCCCCGTGGCTAACCGTTGTTGAATCTCCTTGCGTTCGCTGGGAGTACGAAATCGGTTTAATAATCCCACTTCAATCGGATAGGGGGCAAATCGTTCTTTGAGGGTGTGATAATGTTGCTGGGTTAAAATCGTGGTTGGAGCCAAAAACGCCACCTGTTTCCCTGCCGTCACTGCCTTAAAAATGGCACGAATTCCCACTTCAGTCTTGCCAAATCCCACGTCACCACAAACTAAGCGATCCATGGGGCGCGGCGATTCCATATCCCGCTTAATATCCTGGGTTGCCTTTAGTTGATCGGGGGTAGGTTGGTAGGGAAACGAGTCTTCTAACTCTTCTTGCCAAGCGGAATCGGAGGGAAAGGCAAACCCTTCTTGTTGCGATCGCGCTGCATAGAGTTTGAGCAAGTCTACCGCTAGTTTCTTAATCGTTTTGCGGACTTTGTTTTTCGTCTTTTCCCAGGTTTTACCCGCTAATTTATGTAACGTGGGGCGCTTGCCGTCAGTAGAGCGAAATCGAGATAATGACCCCACTTGATCGGCGGCGACACGAAGTAAACCATCTTCATATTTAATCACTAAATATTCCCGGGTTTCGTCATTCACCGTCAGCTTTTCTAACTTGATGAAGCGTCCAACTCCATGGCTTTTGTGAACCACATAATCCCCCGGTTTGAGGGTATTGGGATCGACTTGTTTGGAGGCAGCGCGGCGACGTTTGCGGATGTAGCTAGGGGTGGCGAGGCTATGTTGCCCGTAAAATTCGCGATCGCTCACTACCATGATTCGGAACGTTGGCAGCACAAAGCCTTCGAGTTCCGCAACTCCGGAATATTTGAGGGCGATCGGGGTATAGTGAACTTGCAGAGACTCGATCGCCTGATAATCTTTAGGATTAGGAATAAATTTAGCCGCACAATCATGTTCTTGCAGCAAGGAAACCGATCGCGAGGGTTGAGCAGAAACCACAAAGATTAGAGTACGATTTTTCATTTCCTCCCGCAGGGTTTGCGCTAATTTGGCAAACTGATGAGGGAGAACGGGAACCGGGCGACTAGAGAGATTGAGCGCCCCAGAATTACTTTCCGCTAATTCCGATAAATGCAAACAAGGATAGGTTTGCTCTTGCATTAAGGACTGGGCAAACGAGCGATGAATCGGGGGAACTTTACCCATTTCTTCGACACTTCGACTCCGCTCAGTAACCGCTTCCTTCAGGGTTTGATACTGCTCTTCAACATGTTGCACCCAATTGTCGCTATGGCTCTCGCATTGGCTAGGTTCATCGATCGCAATTAAACACTGTTCCGGTAAATAATCCAACAGGGAAGCGGGCGTATCAAACGCCAATCCTAAATAGGCTGAGGAGAATTCAGGCAGGTTCTCTACACCCAGATCGGTTAGCGCTTCCTCAATGATGGGCGTAAACGCAGTGGGCGTTAAAATGACTTCAGGGACGGGATCGAGCGATCGCCCCGTAGCCGGATCGAGTTCCTTAATCTTCTCCACCGCATCCCCATCCCCCTCCGTTGCCCACCATTCCAGGCGCACCGGCAACTCGGAAGCCACGGGGAAAATATCTACAATGTCACCTCGGCGACTCCATTGCCCCTCGGTTTCCACGGAAGTCACCCGCTCGTAGCCCAGTTGACTTAACTTCAGATCCAGAGCCTTACTCTCCCAAATATCGCCCTTTTGCAACCGCAGAGCATAGGGTTTAAACGCTTCCAGGGGCGGCAGATGGGGCTGTAGCGCCCGTTCCGTACAGACAATGGCTCGTTGACGCTCTAGATCGCCCAACACCAATTCCGCCAACACCTGCATCTGTCCCCAAACCATCTCCGGTTCCGGAGGACTGGATTCATAGGGCGACGCTTCCGTGGTGGGATAAAAGAGAACTACATCCCAATCCATGGCTTCCAATTGCGCCGTCCACCGGTTCGCCTCTTCCATGGTTGCCGTCACCACCAACAGCGAGCGAGATTCGGCTTGAGAGAGGGCAGACGCAACTAAACCCTTGGGAAACCGGGGAATTCCCTGAAGCGCCAAAGTACGGTTGTCGCCCTTGAGTTTAGTTAACAACTCTTGCGTTAGAGGCGATCGCCGCAAGGTTCGCAAGATAGAGGAAAAGGCCATAAATCCAACTGTTACCGAATGTGAGTGGTATCTATTAGTTTAAACCGGGAATAGGTCATTGGCGATCTCGATCTCCACCAGCAAGCAGATCCGATGATCGGGCGATCCGATGGATCTGTTCGATTCGATAAGAAGATCCTTCACTTAAGCAGCGATCGCTCGCATACAATTATTACAGGACACATCGCCAGAGAACTTGAATGTGAGCGCCAAAGTCACCATTGCTCCAGAAGTATTGGAATGGGTCCGCCAGCGTGCAGGGCTGGATCTTGATGACTTGGTGACAGAGTTCCCAAAGCTCAAAGAGTGGCAGCAAGGAGAAGGCGATCCAACTTTTACCTTTAAGCAGCTAGAAAAACTTGCCCAAAAAACTCATGTGCCACTAGGGATGCTTTTCTTGTCAACTCCCCCAGAGGAAAAACTTCCTATCAAGGATTTTCGTACTTTGCCTGGAGCCTCGTTAAATCGTCCTAGCCCTGACCTTTTGGAGACGATTTACACTTGCCAGCGCCGACAGGATTGGTATCGCAATTACTTGCAATCCCAAGAGGCAGAGGGGGCAAAAGCCTATGTGGGTAGTGTCACCTTGAAAGACGATATTGCCCAAGTGGCCGCCCAGATTCGTGAGGCGATCGGGTTGAGTTTGGAAGAGAGAAAAAAAATGAAAGATTGGGAAGAAACATGGCGAGTGTTCATTGACAAGGTTGAACGCTTAGGCATATTAGTGATGGTTAATGGTGTTGTGGGAAATAACACTCGTCGTAAGCTTAACCCCGAGGAATTCAGAGGATTCGCGTTAGTCGATCCAATTGCTCCATTAATCTTTATCAATGGGGCGGACACTAAGGCGGCACAAATGTTTACATTAGCCCATGAGTTGGCCCATGTTTGGCTGGGAGAAGAAGGGGTATCTAATGTACAAATAAGTGAGGTTCCTGGACAAAAGACAATCGAGAGTTGGTGCAATAAGGTGGCAGCAGAAATTCTCGTGCCACTGTCGCTTTTTAGAGGGGAATATCAGAACAACGAAGAGTTGATGACTGAGGTAAAACGACTAGCCAAAACATACAAGGTTAGCAGCTTGGTTAGCCTGCGGCGTGTTTATGATCTAGGAATCATTGACAGCAAAACTCTATCAGAAAATTATATCAAAGAGTTAGGGATACTTAAGAAGAAAAATTCAAACCAAGATCCAACCAAGAAAGGTGGGGGCAACTATTATAGCAATCTCAATCGCAAGCTGGGGAAGCGGTTCTTTAAAGCTGTTGTCACGAATACCCTTGAGGAGGGGACTACTTTTCAAGAGGCATTCAGGGTACTAGATGTTTCAGCCCCCACTTTTGACCGTGTTGCTCAGTCCCTTAGACCCGATTAATTATGCCTTACTTGTTGGATTCCAATGTTTTCATAGAAGCCCATAGGAGTTATTATGGTTTCGATTTTTGCCCAGGATTTTGGGACTGGTTAATCAAACAAGGTGAGGCAGGAACAACATTGAGTATCAAGGCAGTTAAGGATGAAATACACGGAAAGGATAAAGAGAGAAAAGATAAACTCAGTTCTTGGATTGATAACTTCGGTGAAGACTTTTTCCAAGAGCCAAATCCAGAGACTTTTAAAGCAATGGTAGAAGTGGCCAACTGGGCCCATGGAAACCCACAGTATAAAGAATCTGCAATTCAAACCTTTTTAGGATGTGCTGACTTTAAGTTAATAAGCTATGCACGGGCTAACCAATTAACCGTTATAACACTCGAAAAATCAGCACCCTAAAGCAAAACTCAGATTAAGATTCCAGATGTTTGTCGTTCCTTTAAAACTGAGTGTATTGTAACATTTGAGATGTTGAGAAGAGAAAAGATTAATTTGATATCAAAGGATTGAGAGCCGACTTCATAAAGTTAACCAGACTATATCAAAAAGAGACTTCTCTCCTTTGCCTTTGGTTAAAGCAGTAGCTTTTTCCGAAACCTAGTCGAGATTTGGCAACATTGAAGTAGACAGGGTGCGTTATGAGCGTAACCTGCCTACTTCCATTTAATGGATCGCAAGTATAGCTAATGGATAAGGTAATATCATATAAAGCAATAGTCCGTGAAATCCCTTTAGAAATTGGCCCACTCGGCGATCGCCCAAATCGCCCGATTAAAAACTAAATGGTTTTAGATGATCGCGGCCAATACTTAACTCTTATGGTTCAATCGGTAAAACACATCTCTGATACGTGTCAAACTACTATCGAGATGAGAATCAGATCTTTTTACCCATAAACACACAATAGGGATCGGGCTGATAGTCACCAAAAGGTGGACAGTCTACATATCCTAATTTGCGATATAAAGAAATCGCTTCGGTTTGATAAATTCCGGTTTCTAACTTCGCCTCACGAATGCCCAAATTAATCAGATGGCTTTCTATTTCACCCATGAGCATCCGAGCTAACCCTTGACCTCTGAACTCTGGCTTAACATAGAAGCGCTTCATCTCCCCATAATCATCAAAGACTTTGACGGCTCCAATTCCTACTAATTTGCCATCCATAAAAGCACCCATCATGTAGACATTTTCTTGAGAGAGAACATCCACCGAATCTAAATGATTACTTTCATCGGGATAAAACCCCTGGAGATAGGTATCGAGTTCTGTAATTAGCTCTTGTGCTTCACTGGCTTCAATAATTTTCAGCATTCTCAGGGTTTAGGATGGATTAGGAGCCGTATAGCCTTGAAGACTTTCCGGTTCAAATGGGCGAATGATGACAGTCGCTTGTTCAATCAGACTACTTGAGCCTTGTACCACAACTAAATACTTGCCTTCTTGTAAGCGGTTGCGATAGGGAAGAGCATCGCCACTACCGCTAATTAAACCAACACCACCGCCAACAAACAAAGCTCCTAATCCACCAGAAGCGGCACCTAAAATCCCACCAACAATATGATTGCCGATTTCTCCAGCCCAGGCGAAGGTATTCAGCCCAGAAATGACGCTAAAGGTAGCCCCACCAAAAAAACCAAAGGGGACTAACCAAGTCGCCATCAATCGGGCTTGTTTTTGGGCAGCTTGGTTGGGGTTAATCAGGCCAAACTCATCAGCACTTTTGTAACCTTTGCCTAAGATGTTAACTTGGCTTGTGGGTAAGCCTCCTTTTTCTAAGGCACAGTAGACTCCTTCAGCTTGAATGCGATCGCGCAATACGGCAACTAGATAATTCATCGGCTCTGGTAATTTAACTCAACACTCTGATCGCGGCTCTTCCTATGATACCGGTTTACGCCTAAGCTGATAACAAGAGTCTCAATCCAGCGATAATAGTCACAATTCCCAATTGCGCGATCGCCTCAGAGTGCTAGATATCATAAAGCGCAAAGCCCTCTCCGTCGAGGAATGAGGGGAGTCCACAACAGTCCTTATCTAGCAAGTGAGCGATTCTGGTGGTTTTTAAAAACTGTTATTTGATGTACTGCGTAGCAGAGAATATACAAAAGTTCAAATGAGTTCTATCGATATTTCAACCGTTATGAGCGAAATTGGCGTAACACTTCAAACGCTTTTTCCCTCATCGATTGAGGTAACCGAGACAGTGCTAATCCAATCCAAGCTTTTTGAGGAGAAAAAGATCTTCCTTTTTGAATCAACTCTCGACCTTCTGTAACTTGATTTTTTTCCACCAGACGCAACCCTAACAACAGTTGAGTTTCTTGCAGCCGTTGTTGGCGAATCGTTTCTAACTTTCGATCCTCAAACTGGTAGCTCGATAAATAATTCAATTTATCTCGTAAATACGGAATCGCTCGATCAATGCCTTGCTGTTCTGGATGAAATCGATATTCCATTAATCTCTGGGGTAAATAGTACCCCTTTTTACCCGCCAGAGCTATCCGAACAAACAAATCATTATCTTCACAATTTTGTAAATGGGGTCGCATAAAATCGACTTCTTTAAGTACCTGAGTTTGAAATAGGGTTGCACCAACCTGAAAGCTTTGCTGAACAAAAACCGTTTCCAATAGGTTATTCACCTGGCCTTCTAATAATTGAGTTCTACCCCAGCGATGAGAATTAATTTCTGTTTGTTCGAGATTCCGTTTATTCTCCAGATCGATAATCCAATGATCGGTTCCCACAAAATCGATTTCTGGATGCTCGATCAAGATTTTGCTAGTCGCTGCTAAAAAATCTTTGCCTAATCGATCATCATCATCGAATTTAACAAAAAAATTACCCTTTGCCGCATAAAACCCTGAGCGCATATTATTACTTTTGCCAATATTTTGATCGTGGCGAATATAGGAAATTCTATCATCCTGTTGCTGATACCCCGCCATAATCTGGGGAGTTTTATCCTGAGAGCCATCATCACAAACAATCAACTCCCAATCCGTTTCAGTTTGTGCGAGTACACTTTCAATCGCATCGGTCAAAAGCTGAACTCTGTTAAATGTAGGAATACAAACACTAATTTTAGGGGGACTGGAGTTCATAAAAATAGGGTGGAATAAAAACTATAGTCAATGGGCTAAGGCTATACCCAGAAGTGTTGATCCCGGCAAATGATAAAATCACCTTTGGGAATCTGCGCAATCTATGCAATCAGAGATAAGATAGCAAAGATATCTTATCTCTGATTCAATGTCTCTCAATTTTTATGAAAATTTTAATCCTCTCAGTAACCTTTCCCTATCCTCCAACACGGGGGGGAACTCAGGTGAGAACTTTTAATTTACTCAAATATTTGAGCCACAACCATTCTATCACCCTAGTGACTCAACGTGCCAGTGATGTCAGTGATGCAGAAATTGAAGCTTTGCGCGAGTGTGTGAAGGAGTTAGCGGTCTTTCCTCGTCCCTCAGAACCGCCTCCTGGAAAGTTCTCGAAACTCAAACGCTTGCAGGACTTCTTTCAACAGGGAACTCCCCCGAATGTGAAAGCTGTCTTTTCAGAAGCCATGCAGCAATGGGTTGATCGAGCGGTAGCTGAGGAAGCCTTTGATGCGATCGCCTGCGAACATAGTGTTAATGAAATCTACATCCGTCCCGAATGGAAATCGACCTGCGGTACGGTGGTCAATATCCATAGCTCGGTCTATGGTAGTTGCAAAAATCAGTTAGAGACTAAAACTTCGGAAAATCAACTGCGAGATAAAATTAATTTGCCTTTACTTCGACAGTATGAAAAACGCTACACGAGCAAGTTTAGGCATCTTGTAGTCACCACAGTTGAGGATAAACGAACGCTGCTGGAGATTAATCCTGAAAGTACAATTAGCGTGATTGCAAATGGTGTAGACCTAGCTCTGTTTCCTAAGCGCACTGAAGATCCGGGGGGATATCAATTGGTATTTATTGGAGCGATGGATAATATTGCTAATATTGATGCGGCTCGTTTTTTGAGCTTAGAGGTGTTTCCCCAAGTGCAAAATCGCTATCCGGAGGCATCCCTAATGTTGGTTGGCGCTAGGCCGGTTCCAGAGGTGAGTTCTTTAGGAGAGCAGCCAGGAATTACGGTGACGGGGCGAGTCCCTTCGATGGTGGACTATTTACATCGCTCGACGGTTTGTGTGATTCCAATGCGTACTGGGTTTGGGATTAAGAATAAGACCCTCGAAGCAATGGCCGCTGGTATTCCGGTGGTTGCGAGCGATCGCGGTTTGGAGGGCTTGGCTGTTGATGGGCCGGAGATTCCCCAGCGGGCCCTACGAGCGAATACCTTAGAAGATTATGTGGTGAATATTAGTCGTTTGTTTGAAAATCCTGCTTTAAGAAAAAAACTATCCCGTAATGGCCGAGATTTGATTGAACAGGAGTACACTTGGGAACAGGCAGGTATGCGCTATGAACAAGCGTTGATTGCGGCTACCCAAGGTTAATTTAAATCATTAGAGAGTCTGATTTATTCCCACTGAAAAGCTATGAATGAGGATACAGGAAGCGTATTTTCTGAAACTAACCCTAGACGGCCTTCTTCCCTACAGGCCCTTTTTGGCCTGGTCGTTTTGACCTTGGGACTCTCTAGTGTAGTGGCTGGAGTTTGGGTGGCCTTAAAATTGATGGTCAATCCAGATGCTCTAATTTGGGTCAATCAATATTTACCGAAAACTACTCAGTTAGGAGAAACGAATCGTCGGTCTCTACAAACCTTAGATGAAATTGAGGAAAAACTGATTCAATCGGGTTATACTCCCGGCTATCCCTTGCAGATGAAGGTGGGCCCCTATGAGGATATGATGCTACCGATTTTTGCCCATCGCCAAGGGTGTCAACCGGATGCTCCAGGATCGCCGCCTTGTCAGTACATCGATCAATTAAGGGTTTATCGCCGGATTAGCGATCCAGAGCCGTTTGAGCGGGAGAAACCGATGTATCAGTTTATTAATCAACTGGAGATCGAATCCCTAACTGAGGGCTTTGTCCTCAAGCCTTTGAACTTAAACATGGAAACGTCCAATGAATTCCTACCACTAACGGGTTTAAAGTGGAGTAATAGCGCTCTGGTTAATGGTGAGTCGGCCCAGTGGGTACATCTAACGGGCACTGTTACTCGGGAAGGAAAAGAGATTCTCTATGGTCAGACGATTTATTACAATCCCAAGACCACCTATGTTGCTTCGTTTGCCAGTTGGACAAGTCCCGCCCATGAGTTGCCGGTATGGTCGAAGCATCCGAAGTGGCCAAAACAGCCGTTTTTGACGGTGAATCAAACGGTGGGTTTGGAGCCGCAGTTTGAGATGTATCAACTGCAACCCAGGACGTTTTTACCTGCACCTGTGGAATTGCAACCGGTTTCTCTGGATCGGATGTTGTTGAAAGGTTCTGAGTATACAGAGGCGATGCAGTTGGCGAAAAGTGGCTTATGGACTCCGGCAAAGCAGCGATTGCATGGTTTATGGAATTTACCGGGATGGTCAGTGGATATTCAAGGTCAATGGGAATTAATTAACCGTCATACCCAATTGAGTGCCCACAATGCCCGGCAATCTTGGGCTTCTCCGAGTCAACAGGTCTTGACTCGGATGATCGATGGGCGCTGGGATGAGGCGTTGCAGATTTATGAGGCTTCCGAGAACCGGGAAGAAATGAATCGCCTGTTGGCGACGGATACGGGGGTATTATGGAATCGGATTAAGGGGGCGATCGCGGTTGAACCCAATCACAAGGCAGTCCTGACTTGGGGGGCCTTGCTGCGAGCAGCTCAGGATGGGCCGGAAGGGGCGATCGCTTGGCTCAAACAACAGGGAGTTGAGGAGGATTGGGAGATTTTTGATGAAAGTCTTTGTGACGGGGGGAACGGGTTTTGTGGGGGCGAATTTGGTGAGATCGCTCCTGGACAAGAATTATCACGTTCGGGCCTTAGTCCGTCCCCAAAGTAGTTGGGATAATTTGGATGGACTCGATATTGAAAGGGTGGTAGGAGATTTTCATGCCCCCAATTTAAGCCAGCAAATGGCTGGATGTCAGGTCTTGTTTCATTGTGGAGCGCGCTATTCCCTATGGCAAAGAGATGCCAAAGCACTCTATTACGATAATGTGGTGGGGACACAAAAGATACTGGCGGCCGCTCGTGAAGTGGGAATTGAGCGCACGGTTTATACCAGTTCTGTGGCAGCTATTGGCGTGGGAAATGGGCAAAAACCTGTAGACGAAACCCACCAAAGTCCGTTGAATGAACTGATTGGAGAGTATAAAAAATCTAAATATCTGGCGGAACAGGAAGCCCACAAAGCCGTTAAACTGGGGCAAGATATTGTGATTGTTAATCCTAGTACGCCTATCGGCCCCTGGGATCGAAAACCAACCCCCACAGGAGATATTATGGTCCGTTTTCTGCGTGGGAAAATGCCAGCTTATGTGGATACAGGGTTGAATTTTATCGATGTGCGAGATGTGGCGGAGGGTCATATTCTGGCACTCGACAAAGGGCAAAGGGGCGATCGCTATATCCTCGGAAATCAAAACCTGACGCTCAAAACATTCCTCGAATATCTGGCAGAAATTACCGGAATCCCTGCACCCACGCAAACCGTCCCCCTATGGCTTCCTCTGACGGTTGCTTGGATAGATGAAATCCTGCTCGCACCTCTCGGTAAATCGCCCTCGGTTCCCCTGGATGGAGTGCGGATGTCCCAACATTCCATGTACTATGATGCGTCTAAAGCTGTCCGGGAATTAGGTTTACCCCAATCCAATATTAAGGGTGCAATTAAGGAGGCGGTAGAATGGTTTCAATAATTAACAATTAACAATTAAAAATGAAACAGCCCTACCTTATATCAAGTCCAGCTAATCAGTTATAAATAAGTCATTGCGAAGGTCACGCAGCGGAGTGAAGCAATCTAGATCATCTCGGAGGGATCATCATGGTTACAACAGTAGAAAAACGCAAAGTTATTAGCTTAGAAGAGTTTTTGGCACAGCCAGAAACTAAGCCTGCCAGTGAATATTTCAATGGGGAAGTGAGTCAAAAAACGATGCCACAAGGAAAACATAGTATTTTACAGGTTGAACTTGCCTCTGCAATTAATCAACAGGCGAAACCTAATAAGTTAGCTTATGCTTTGACAGAGTTGAGATGTACATTTGCTGGGCGTTCTATTGTGCCGGATATCGCCGTGATTCGTTGGGAAAATTTGCCCAGAGATGAGGATGGAGAAATGGCCAATCATTTCGATCTCCATCCGGATTGGATCGTTGAGATTTTGTCACCGGATCAACCGATGGCATTAGTGATGGAAAAAATTCTGTTTTGTCTTCAAAATGGCACAGAATTGGGTTGGCTCATTGATCCTAAAACCCAATCGATTACTGTATTTCAATCGGGTTTGCCCAAAATTTATCGAGTCGCTCATGGGGATACAGAACCGTTACCAATGTTGACGGGTTTAGAAGAATGGACGTTATCCGTAAACGATATTTTTAGTTGGCTAAAAGTTTGAAGTTACCCCTCTGTTGTCATTCTAGGCAGAGGAAAATAAGAAATCAGGGTCAAGAGAAAGAGGAAAGAGGGCAAGACAAACACGATTCATCAAGGCAATTAATCGTGGGAACCCCAAAGATAAGTGAGGAATAGGAAAGACCTCTAACCAATAGAGAATTAAGTTAAAGCAAACTAAAGGAAGAAGAAGCAATCGATTTGCTCTTACCCTTCTTCCAGGTCATGGCTATTAGACCGATCTCCTTCCCGATTGCTTCAAAAGTCGATACAATAATGTAGTATGGCGTTGAAGTATAGAACACGAGTGATTCAAGACGAAACCCTAGAGCTATTAGAATGGTCGCGGTTGTGCGAGCATTTGTCTACGTTTGCCGCAACGAAAATGGGGGCGATCGCCGCCCAAACTTTACCTATTCCCCAAACTCAAGCGGAAAGTTTAACCCTGTTGGCGCAAACCCAGGAAGTCTATACTCTGGAGCAAACCCTCACCACAGAGCTACCGTTTGGGGGGATTCGGGATATTCGTACCATTGTCAAACGAGCGACGCTTAAAGGGGTACTCTCTGGGGATGAACTGCTGGATGTGGCGAGTACATTGGCGGGGATGCGGCGACTGCGCCGGTTTATTGAAGAACAAGAAAATGTGCCGATTTTGTTGGAGTTGATTAGCACGATCCGGACTTATCCGGAATTAGAACAGGAGATTAATCACTGTATTGACGAACAGGGGAGAGTAGCCGATCGCGCCAGCGTGAAGCTCGGTAATATACGCCGTCAACTCAAAAACCAACGCGATCGCATTACGCAAACGCTGCAAAACCTCCTGCAACGCAAATCCCACGCTATTCAGGAGAATTTGATTACCCAACGGGGCGATCGCTACGTGTTGCCGGTGAAAGCCAACCACAAGGACACTATCCCCGGTATCGTTCATGACTCGTCTACGAGTGGGGCAACCTTGTACATTGAACCCCATGCGATCGTTTCCCTCGGTAATGACTTGCGACAGTTGCACAAGGAGGAAAGTAAGGAAGAAGAAGCCATTTGCCGCGCTCTCACGGAAAAAGTGGCAGAGGTTTACGACGATTTAGAACATCTAGTAGAGATTGCCACGATTCTCGATTTAGCGACTGCCAAAGCCCGATACAGTTATTGGTTAGAAGCGAACCCCCCTCGATTTACGGAATCCACAGAAATGATTGTTCTGCGGCAACTGCGTCATCCCTTGCTGGTGTGGCAACAGCGTCACGAACAGGGAAAAGAAGTAGTTCCCGTAACTACGTGTATTGAATCGCCGATCCGAGTCGTGGCAATTACAGGGCCGAATACGGGCGGAAAGACAGTTACTTTGAAAACATTGGCACTGGCGGCATTGATGGCGAAAGTTGGCTTATTCGTACCAGCACGAGAACCGGTGGAACTGCCTTGGTTTAGCCAGATTTTAGCTGATATTGGCGATGAACAGTCCTTAGAACAAAGTTTATCGACCTTTTCGGGACATATTCGCCGTATTTGCCGGATTTTGGACTGTGTGGAAACGAACCCCTCATCCCTGGTGTTATTGGATGAGGTGGGTGCGGGAACCGATCCCTCCGAGGGAACTGGGTTGGCGATCGCCCTCCTAAAACATCTCGCCACCAACGCCCAGCTTACCATTGCCACCACCCACTTCGGGGAACTCAAAGCCCTCAAGTATGAGGATGAGCGGTTTGAAAATGCCTCCGTGGAGTTTGACGAGGTATCCTTGCAACCCACCTATCGCCTGCTGTGGGGAATTCCAGGGCGCTCCAATGCCCTTGCCATTGCCCGCCGTTTGGGGTTAAATCCAGAGGTGATCGAAGAGGCGCAACAGTGGGTAGGAACCGGTTCCGAAGATGTGAATCGGGCGATCGCCGGTTTAGAAGCCGAGCGTCGTCGTCAGGAAACCCAAGTCCAGGAAACCTCCAGCTTACTTTCGGAAACCGAACGACTGCACCAAGAAGTTGCACTCAAAGCGCAACAACTCAAAGAGCGGGAACAACAGTTACGCCAACAACAGGAAATCGAGATCCAAAAGGCAATTTCTCAAGCCAAAAAAGAAGTCGCTCAAGCCATCAAACGCCTACAACAAGGCACTGCCAAAGCCCAAGATACCCGCAAAGCAACCCAAGAACTCGATCGCATTGCCGGGCAATATCTCCCCTCCAAAGTCAATCCCCCCAAGCCCAAACCCGGTTACAAACCGCAAGTCGGCGAACGGGTACGCATTCCCAGTTTAGGACAAACTGGAGAAGTGCTACAAATTGACGCAGAAGGGCAAGAAATTACTGTGCGCTTCGGGTTAATGAAAATGACCGTGGGACTCGCAGAAATTGAATCCTTAGACGGCAAAAAAGCCGAAGTTACCACAAAGGCACCGAGCAAAAAAGCAGTTACGGAAAAGGATAAAACTACCCCGTCTAAATCCACTGCCCCAGTCATCCAAACCTCTCGCAATACCTTAGACATCCGAGGCTTGCGCGTCGTGACTGCCGAAGCGGAACTCGACCAAGGCATTACCAAAGCCTACAATGCCAATTGTACGAATGTCTGGATTATTCACGGCAAAGGCACGGGTAAA
>NZ_JAQMUE010000090.1 GCF_028330985.1 Roseofilum reptotaenium CS-1145
CATTAATCCCTAACACTCTTTGGGTTTCCTGGGGATATTGTCGCAGAAACTCGTCAATATTGCTCATGATTTTATCTTCGGTAAAATTGAATTATAACACACTTTTTTACTCTAGTATTATTTTTAGGAGATGTCTAATGACGGCAGCCATCTTTTTCTTGAGCAACTCCTTTAAAAGGTTTATCATTAGCCTTTTGATCTAAAAATTGCTCGTTTTCTGTATTTCGCTTAACCCATCTGTTATTTTGGGGATTAAAGGTTTGAGAACGATTCTTAACTGAACCTTTACGGTAATTCTCCCCTGTATTTTTAGCCATATTACTTTCCTCAAACTGTTTATTGAATTCATTATACCTAACAATGATTTTATCGTCAACCTTATTCCTAGAGTAGAAGATTATCTAATTGAGGAACATTTTTTGACCCAGTTTGTCTCTAGAAGAGTGGACATCAGGTAAGGAGTTTGGCAAATTGAGACCCATGCCCCCTATTTTTACCAAAACAAATCTCAAAAAATCGGTCAGTATCGTATTGCTCTTATTGGGCGTTTATGTGACGGGATTAGGGACTTTGATTAAACTTCAAACCACATTAGCACTACGCAAATCTCCCCAACCGCAAGCCATTTTAATGTTGGGGGGAAATCACGATCGCGAACCCTTTACCGCTCAATTTGCTGCCGAGCAAGAGTATCCCTTGGAAATTTGGGTCTCTTCTGGTGTTGGGCGCAAAAAAGCAAGTCAAGCGTTCCAGGCTGCTGGTATTCCGGAAGAACGGGTTCATTTGGATTATCAAGCTGTGGATACCGTAACTAATTTTTCGACATTGGTGGATGATTTGAAGTCAGAAAATATTCACCATGTTTATCTGATTACGTCCGATTTTCATATGCCCCGATCAAAGGCGATCGCGACGATTATTTTAGGGAGTCAAGGCATTACCTTTACGCCCATAGAAGTACCGTCTTCAGATGAGGGAGAATCGCCGCTTAGTCTTGCCAGAGATGTGAGCCGCTCGATCTTATGGACACTAACGGGGCGCACTGCGGCGACGCTTAATCCCCAATTCCATAAACTGCGTGCCCAGAATCTGAAACAAACTGAAGCACTATAACAATTAATGATTAATAATTGTTGACTAGGGCTTTGGTGCGATCGGAACGGCGTAAAACTTCAATATCTTCTGCATCTAATTCTACAGGAATTCCGCTGCGAATAAGTTCAGCAAAATTTTCATTGGGAATCATGATGCAAAGGGCATACATGCGTCCTTTTCCCGTGTTTTCAATCACATGAGTTCCGGTGGGCGGCACCATTAAACTATCGCCAGCTTGAATGCTTACTACTTTACCGTCACAATAGGCTAATCCTTCTCCTTTTAAGATAAAGAACATTTCTACAGCTAATTGATGGCGGTTGGGGGGCGTTTTGCCTCCTGGATCGAAAATTTCAATACAATAGGTTAAGGAAAAATCGGACATGGTGGGATCGAAGACGATCGCCAGTCGATTGCTGTCTTTCGGGCTAATGCGATAGGCTTGATACTCTGTGGGAGATTTGAAGACTGGAATCATGCAATGATGCTTATTCATAATCTTAGAGAAAATTAGGATAGAGATTGATATTATTTCTGTTTAAATAGTTTCAATTCCCTCGATGAGCGCTGCACTCTCACAAACAAAGCCAAAACATTGTTTGACATTATAAAGGGTAGCGTCCCAACAATAGGAGGGCGAGGTGGTGGCAGTACAGTCTTGAACTAAAATACAGTCATAGCCGAGAAAATTGGCATCTTGTAAGGTACAGAGAACGCATTGATCGGCGTTGACTCCGGCAAAGAAGAGAGTGGTTTTCCCTAGGTTACGGAGAATACTGTCGAGGGGAGTATCCCAAAAGCCACTCATACGATATTTAGCGATGTGAATATCTTCCGGTTGGGGTACGAGTTCGTCTACAATGGCGGCAGCCCAACTGCCTGCGGTGAGGACCTTTGCCTCTTTTTCAGGGAGACGATCGCCTAATCCAATGCCTTCTCCAGTAGGATTATACACATGCCTTAACCCGGCACTGATGTTCAATAAGTCTGGACGATTCCCCCAATTGAGCCAAATAATGGGGACTTGAGCGGTGCGTAAGAGGGGCAAAAGCTGATTTAATGGATTAATAGGCGATCGCGCTGGTGCAACATCGACTCCAATATGAGCTAACCAACCCTGGGGATGACAGAAGTCATTTTGCATATCAATCACCAATAGGGCAGATTTTGCCAAATCTAACCGTAAGGTTTTGGTTTCTGTAGTCAGGGTAATGGGTTGAGGAGGAACTGGAGAACGGGTAATATCAGCAGTATTAGCATTTACGTGCCAAGCGTTGGGTGGAGTTCCCAGAGGGTTGAGAGGCTGGTTCATTGGATGCTCCTGAATCAAATAAGGCTGCTTTATTTAAGCTTATGGAGCCAATGGGAAGCTACCCAGAAAACCTAAAGAAATGATAAAAGGGGATGAAAGATGACCGACAAACTAGAATTACCAGTAAACCTATAATGGGGGCTGTCACTCTGGAGTGGTGAAGTTTCAGGTGGTGGTACGGAAATGGGAGCGATCGACTGTAATTGCTCCATTTACTCTAAAAAGGGCTTTCTCAATATGATTATTCTTCCTGAAGATTTTACCCTGGGTTTGGCTTAAATTATACGGAAATTGCCCAAATAGTGGTCAGTTGGATGCAGATATCCCAACCTTGGGTTTTGAGTGTATACCTTACCAGTCGAGAATTAGGGAACCATTGCTACAATATCTTCACATTGGGTATTGTCCATCAGGGAGTGGCGATTTCCATGTTGTGGTGGATACCTCTCTTCATGATATTGCGCTTAATAAATACTCTCAGACAATTGCCTCAATAGAAACCATTAGTTGCAAACTTAAAGAGAAGTTATCTGAAAGACTAAAGGAGCCGAAAGGATTTAATAGTTATGGAGAAATTCAGGAATGGTTGTAGGAAAAACACGGGGAGGTAGTTAAGTATAAAACGGTTCATAAGACGGTGAGGTATAAATTAGGAGGGAAATTAAAAACGACTCGTCCGAGAAGAGAAGGAGTTGGTTAAGACAGTTAGGTTATTGTTTGAGGCAATAGGCAAGAGGCAATAGTCAATAGAAAATGTCCTAACTTTCCCTTTGTCTGCTATATTAATTTGAGAAGATGAGTCTGAGTCATTGAGAAGCAGCAGATGTCACTCCCGTCCCTAGGTTGACCTCTTGGAAAGATTCAGTTCAGCTAAACCCAGATACTCTATCCCTTCTGGAGTGACAGAAAAGCGACAGGGGAGAATTTCTACTCCTTTGGCGATCGCCTGACGCAACAGTTCTCCATAGACGGGATCGGCGCACTCTCCAGGGGAAAACTGCTCACAGTCCGCGCGATTAATGAAATAGAGCATCACCGCTCTTGCTTTTGGAGGAAGTTCCATTAACTCCCGTAAATGCTTTTGACCGCGATCGGTTACCGTATCGGGAAACAAGGCAACCTCATTTTTAGCCCAAGTGGTATTTTTCACTTCTACATAAATTGGCGGATCTCCAGTCAGGAGAAAATCCACGCGACTGCGCCGATCTTTGCCATAAACGACCTCAGTTTTCAGGGTTTCATAGTCTTTTAACTCAGGAAAAATTCGCTGCTCTAGAGCTAATTTAATGACTCGATTGGGTAAACTCGTATTCACCCCCACCCAAATCGGTTCCGGTTTTTGCAGTTGAATCATTTCCCAAGTGTAAGCCAACTTACGCTTAGGATTGTCATGATAGGATACTTGTACCGGAGCGCCAATTTCACAAACATCAGTCATCGGCCCTGTATTGGGACAATGGGCCGTAATCAACTCCCCAGTTTCCAATTCAATATCAGCTAAAAACCGTTTATAGCGACGTTTGAGAATACCTGGAAATAGGGGAGGATAGTGATATAAAAAAGATGACATTTCTAGAATTAACTGCACTTATCCATTGCGGCGATCGTCACATCGATATAAGGAGATTCTACCCCGACTAAATCTGTCAAGATACGGGTAACAATATTAATCGCATCTCCTTTGGCAATAAAGAGATTAACTGTTTCTATCCATTGCTGATCGTGGGAGGGCAAAATCATACCATAGGAAATACAAGTTAGCGGTTCATTCGGTAAAAGACTGTATTGAGAAGAAGTTAATCCTTGTCTTTCGGCTTCTCCAACTAAGAGAATCCCATCACTGGCAAAGGCATCAATTGTTCCTCTCATAGCATCTCGAATAGCTTGTTGTCTGCCTTGATTTCCGGTGTAAGATATTGGATCGGCGAGTTGATAGCGACTCTCAATAAATTTGCGTGTTAGAGTATCATCTAAAACTCCAATATCTAATCCTTCCAAAAATCCCAAAGGTTTGAACAAAATTCGAGTTTGAGGACGCATTAAAAAATAGGTTCCCGTAACGAAGAATTTTGTGGAAAACTCGGTTCCTTGAGGTGGAGTGGTGCTGATAGTATTCGGTCCACATTCTAGATGAACTCGTCCATCTCTGACACTGCGATATCGACCATTCGAGGAAGCTTCATTGAGGGTTGATTCAATGGTTTGCAATTCAATAGAGCGGTTGAATTGCTGTTCTAATTCTTCAGTAAAAGACTCCATCATCTCGATGCAAAGTCCTTCCCATTCTCCCGATTCTACATAGCCGAAAGGAGCTGCATCTTTACGAATGCCGACTTTTAAGGTTCCGGTGTTTTGAATTTCTTCCAGAATTTCTTGCGCTGGACTGGCTCCAGCAGTTATTAACAGGATACCCAAGCTGGCGGCGATCGCAGTTATTTTTTTGAACATTACCGTTATTGATTGTCGGAATAAGCTGACGAGTAAGAATATCCCCAAATCCTCTTTTTGTCAATTGTGCGACAATACTTGAGTAGAGAGGAGAGTCAACCGTACCCATGATGGAGAGTTTACCGCCTTAGCCGATCGCCAAGCGCCCGCTAGAATAAACTCGTAATTATCATCATCGGGCAAAAGACTCACAACTCCATTACAATCGGGGTGAATCTGGTTGCCTATTCCCTATTCCCTAGTGCGTAGCGATCGTCTATATGAGGTTATCTAATCATGAGCGAAACTGATACACCGAAAGAATCTACCGTAGTAGAAGTGGAAGTTAGCCCTGAAACCAAAGCCATGGTGGAAGAAGATGAGGGTCTAAAAAATGCTACAGAAACCGTTAAAAATGAGACTATGGCGCTGATTGAAGCCATTAAAACCAGGGCCCAGTCAGAACTTCATAAAGCTGGAAACTATACCTTAGAAACCTATCTCAGTTCAGTTAAGAAAGCAAAAACCAGCCTAGAAGAAGAACACCTATTTGATCCCGATCGGATTGAAAATTCTCTCAAACTTCTACAAAAAGATGCAGAGAAAAATTGGGACAATATTGTCAAGCAAGCCCAAGAATTTGGCGATCGCCTCTCGGAAGCGGCTAAGGCAGCTTGGGAAATTTTAACTGCTCCCCGCAGTCAAAGCGACGCTGAATCCAAAGATCCTAAATAAATACTCCTAACTCAGAGCATCTGAGAGATAACCTGCCGTGGCTTCCACCACGGCGATCGCATTTTCATACATCATCCGCGTTGGTCCCAAAACCCCCACACTCCCGACAGGAAGGGAACCACGAAAATAGGAAGAAGTCACTAGAGCGCAACTTTGCATCGGTTCCAAAGGATTTTCTGAGCCGATCCAAACCTGCACCCGACTACCTTTTTTTTCCCGATCGGGAACTTGAACAATGAGTGGCAATAATTGAGTGGGTTCTTCTTCGAGCAAATGAATTAAAGCTTGTACCTGATGCAGTTGGGAAAACTCTGGTTGTCGCAATAATTCTGCAACCCCACTCATCCAAATATCCGTATAAACAGAGGTCGCATGGTGCTGTTGAAACTGGTTCAAAACCTGGGTAAGCTGTTCTCCATAGCGTTCAAATTCGCTATCTAATTCCGTCCAATCTAGATGCTCCAACTCCGTCAGTAACCGTCCTTTCAAATTATGGTTAAGAAAATTGGAGAGAACTTGCAATTCCCTGGCTACTTGTTCTAGGGTTTGGCTTCCTTCTTCTTCTGTCTTGGGTAAGTCAATAAAAGTAGAATGGGTTTGGTACGTATCGGTAACCAAAATTAGCATAGCGCGATAATGCGACCCATCACTGGCGCGATCGCTATCCACCGCCACTAATTGCAAATGATGCAACCGAGCATTCTGCGCTTGAGGCATAGTAATCAGAGTAATATAACCGCTTAAACTCGATAAAATTTGGGCGGCTGATTTAAAGAGGGCTTCTAAACTCCATTGCCAATTGAGCTTTTCTTGTAGCAAGCTTTCCACTTGTTTCCCTGTCTTAACATTTGGGGTCATCAAATGGTCTACATACCAGCGATAGCCGGAATCTGAAGGGACACGACCGGCTGAAGTATGGGGTTGATAGAGTAGCCCCGATTTATCTAAATAACTTAAACAAGAGCGAATGGTAGCCGTGCTTACAGAAAAATTATATTCTTCAACCAAAACTTTTGAACCTACGGGTTCGGCTGTGGCAACATAATGATTGACCGTTGCTTGTAAGACGCGCTTATGGCGATCGCTCAGTTTAAATTCTAAGTGCATTTGAGTGTATATCAGAAATATTATGGAATCGATAACCGATGTGTACTGAAAATAACCAGGACGCTCATCGGTGGAAATTTTGATCTATAAGTCATAAGATAGCAAGAATTTGTCCATCCATCTTCTAGGATAGGGATTAGGGGAATAGGGGGATAGCATAACCCTCTTCTGTCACTCTCCAGTTTCTCCTAGCATTAGAAATTTCTGGAGCCAAGGTATAATGGATGATATGGAGTTTTGCGATCGCTTGCTATACTTCCATCCAGGAGAGTCCATGAGACAAGCTGCCAGAGTAAAGCAATGGTGAAACCCTCAATTCTTGACCCTGCCGCTAGTTACAGCTTTAGCCAGTATAGTACCCTACCCTTTGATACCGCCGATATTTTAGCTGAATTCGGGGTTGCTATGGAGTCTACTTCTCTCCAACTCCCAGAGCAGCAACCCCTAGACCCCACCCCACTGACTGATGAATTGGCAGAAAATTTGGCGTTAGTCGATCCTACCTCAGAAATTGCTCGTCGAGAATCACTCATTTTCCCAGTGCTGAAAACCGTCTGCAAGTTT
Source organism: Roseofilum reptotaenium CS-1145 (assembly GCF_028330985.1). NCBI lineage: Bacteria > Bacillati > Cyanobacteriota > Cyanophyceae > Desertifilales > Desertifilaceae > Roseofilum > Roseofilum reptotaenium. Next base: position 7,241 of record NZ_JAQMUE010000090.1, read on the forward strand.
ATCCAGTCACCCCTCAAGATTGAATATTCGATCCGAGTCAGCAACCAACTCAAGGGAAATGTGGATTACTTCATTCCCACCCCTCAAAATCTCGTGATTATTGAAGCGAAAAATGCCGATCTTGGAAAAGGATTTACCCAACTTGCAGTAGAACTCATTGCCCTAGACCAGTGGATTGATGCCCCTGTAGACTATCTCTACGGAGCAGTTACGACAGGAGATACCTGGAAATTTGGTCTGTTTCATCGCCAGCAAAAGTTGATTCAAAAAGACATCAATACCTACGGTGTCCCCAATGACTTGGCTAAAGTTCTCGCGATCCTATTTGGTATTACGCTCCAAACACCCAGTACAAATTGACTGCGATTTATGTCCTGTTAGTCGTATTCATTTCCTTTGGTGAAGCATACAGAGGATCGTGGTGATAGGGCAAAGGAGCGCCCGAGGCTAAAGCATCAAGAATGACCGAGAAATCGACCCTCGGACGAAACCCCAGTTGTTTTTCTAACTTGGAAGCGTCATAAACGCGATCGATATGTGCTGGAAGAGTCCAACCCCTTTCGTCATATAATTTTTTCGCATTTGGAAAATAGTGTGCGATCGCACTGAGTGCATCTGAGATCAGTAATGGGGTATCCTCTCGACTAAATGGAGTCGGTGCAGACAGTATAAATGTTTCACATCCCTTTCCTTTTATCCGTTCGAGTGCCACAACATGAGCCGCCGCCGCATCCTCGACGGTCAACCTCCGATTCAGAAACTCGTTAGCCTTTAAATTTAGACCACTTGGGAACCTCAGCGTGTCGTCTTCTTCCGGGAAGAAGCGCCCAGTACGCAGGATAGCAATATCAAGTCCATGATTGACGGCAAACAGTTGGCAGATCTGTTCGGCAGAAAACTTAGTGACACCGTAGATGTTGCGGGGTCGGATCGGCCCAAATTCTTCATCGAGCCAAAATGCTTGTTTTGCTCCACCTTTTATACCGGCTCGCACCTCAGATGAAATCATTAATGACGTAGTTGAGGTAAACACAAAGCGGTCATGTCCAGCCCTTACCGCTGCTTCAAGGAGATTTAGCGTACCCGATATGTTGACATCAACAAAAGCTTGTTTAGAGTAGCGAGCAATGTCAGGCTTGTGAAGCGCGGCACTGTGAATCACTGCTCCGATGTCATAATTAGAGAAAACCTGGTCAATTAATGAGCGATCGACAACACTACCGATGATCGTCGTGTAGTCGCCCTGAGCAATATCGAGTCCAACGACTTGGTAGCCTGCTTCGCCTAAGCGTGGAGCTAAAAAACGCCCCAGCCAGCCCGACGAGCCGGTTAGCAAGATAGTTTCGCAGGGACTTTGCTGATTGAGAGGGTCGCTTGGCATCATCAATACTCCATTTTAATCTGATGATTTTATAGCGCTGGGCTATAGTATTGACAAATATTGGAAAATGGCATGGATAGCTTGTTCGATGTCAAAGTTATAGCCAGAGGTAATCCCATTCTCCGACCCCATTCCCCATTCCCTAGCGCGCAGCGCTATACGATCGCCAAAAATCTCCCCCCAGCACTGAACCAGAGGGAGATGAACAAGACAATCAAGGATAAGAGCTAACTGGATTTAGACAAGGGGTTGATTATCGATCCGGCGTATTACGATTACAGAAGGTTTGGGAGGATCGTTCGGCCCTTTACCCGGCCAGTTAGACCCCAGAGGCACTACGCGCTTTTGCATGAACTCTTGGCCGTCAGTCGTCATCATAGAAAATTCACGGGTTTCTGATGCCATGTTTTTCCGCATTCCATACCGTTCTCCAGGGTGTTGAATCGCCAGAAATAAGGTTTTGCGATCTTCTGTGAAGAACGGGCCACAGGATTCGGTTTCCATAGGAGACAGGGCAAAGGGATAGGCTTCTCCTGCATGTTCACCAGAGAGGGGAAGATACCACATGGAGTTATTGCCGAAAATCCCCCGTAAATTGGATTGACTAATAAAGTTGCGTTGTTCATCTACCCGTCCACTGGGCACAGCTTTATTGTGTCTGGAGGTAGACATATCGGTAACCATCCAGAGGTTACCCATGGAATCAAAATCCAGGTTATCGGGGTTAGAAAAGCCCATTCCGCCTTCGGTGGCTTCTCCACCCATGGCGAGATTATCCCAACGGAAGGTCATGGCGGCGGGATCGTTGCTGGTTTCTTCGAGACGCATGATCCAGCCATGTTCGTGGCTTTCCCCTTTACTGTTGGAGAAGACGGCTTTATGGGCCCCGCCATCTCCGCCAGGGCTGCCGGAGGTGAAGGCGATGAAGAGTGCCCCATCTCCGGGACGGATCATGGTATCTTCGGGGCGAGCCGTACAGGTGGCTCCGGCAGCGTTGGCAGCGAAGTGAGCATCAATGAGGATGGCTCCTTGCACTTCTTCTGGGGTGTTGCCCTGGTAGAGGTCGCCCAGAGTACGGAATTTTTGCTTGAAGACGGCGATCGCCCCATCCTGTTCAATTTTCTCAAATCCGCCTTGGGTGCGATCGCGATGGGGTAGGGGAATCATGCCTCCATGATAATCGCTCGGTAGGTCAGGATTGACGGGAGTATCAGCTTTTAGGGGAATCCAAGACCCCGTTCCATCGCCATTAAATTTAGCCGCATAGAGCATTCCATCACTGAGCAGGCGCGAGTTGGCTTTATCTTGGGGATTACGCACCAGTCCTTTACTGACAAATTTGTAGACATGACCGCCCCGGCGATCGCATCCTGAATAAACCACTAACGGCTTACCCGCTTCAGCTCGAATACCTACCGCTTCATGGCGGAAGCGTCCTAACCAAGTATGCTTGGTTCCATAATCATTACCATTGGCTGGATCGACTTCCACCATCCAACCATACTTATTACCGGCTAACCCAAAGGGGTTGCCTTGACCCTCAAACTCATCTCGTTGAACGGGTTTTGCCTTGGGATGCAAAGAGGTACCATCAGCATAAACCCCTTCGGGGACAAAATTCTGGAAATTCTCTTCCGCGCTGAATACCGTACCCCAAGGACTGGTTCCCCCGGCACAGTTGTTAAATGTACCGATAATTTTATCGCTCAGAGTATCAATATAACCTATGCCATTGGTCTTGCGGAAAATGGACACGCTGGGGCCAGTTGCTCGCAGATAGTTTCCATCCTCTAAGCCAGAGATGCCGGTAATCCGGCGGTCTTGGGGGGAATAGGTTCTCACCCATTGCCCATTGGCCTCCCGGCGCAGAGAAATCACCCCAATGCCTTGATCGATCAAGGTTTCCTTAAAAAAATCATAGAATTCAGCTTTCAAAGCGCGATCGTTCAACTCAAAGGCATTGATTCCGTCACTTCCAGCTTTGTCCAGTGCAGGCAGCACTTTGGAGGGCAGAGATTTACCCATCACCATCGGATAGGTTTGCTCCCAGGTAGGAACACTGACGTATTCAAAGTTAATGGTTAAAAACCCTGTGTCTGGCCCGGTGGGGACAAAGGAGAGATAATCATTGTTATATCCAAACCGAGAATTGCCTAGTTTGTCTCCCCAAGCTCCTATCACATCATAAGTGTATCCTTCAGGCAGCACCACATCATCGAGGACTTCATAGGTACTATACAAGGATTTTTGTTGCTCTGGCGATAGCCCTTGATAGGAGAGGGGACAAGGATATTTGACTGGATCGAACGTTAAGCCTAAAGCTTTAGATGAGGAGGCTGCGGTAGCTGAACTTCCAGGTACAGAAGCCGATCCGCCCTGCTGTCCCAAAGAACCACAGGCAACAGTTGTTGCAGTTGCTCCCAGGAATAATAAAAATTGTCTGCGTTGGAATGTCATCGTTAACGAGTTGAGTTGAGCGCTCAGTTTTTGACATTATGACTGTATCGATATTAGGTTAAGCTTTCGTTATTTCTAAGGAAATAACTCATTAATGTCAGTTGAGATTGAGCGATCGCTCGTGGCTAACGTGAGCAAAGTAAGAGATGTTTATAGCGCTACGTTTTAGGGTTAGGACAGTTCTAAATCCTATAACTCTTTCACCGTCTACTATTGCCTGTTGCCTGTTCCCTAGCGCTACGCCCTATAGAACTCATTGGTAACTTTCTGATAAAGTTCCAACACTAAAACTCAGACAATTGACTTAGAGCCAATTGTCTGAGCTAACTTTTTGATTCACTAGCTATCGTCTAGAAGCTTTCTAACGCAATTGCTCTAAATCAGCCATGAATGCATCGAAGGCTTCTTGAGTTTTGCCTAAATAATTCCCATCAGCCTCTAACTGATCTTTTAATTGTTGGGCAATTCCAATTAATCCTGCATCTTCGGACATATAAGCGCCTTTCATCTCAATCTCGCGCCAATATTCTTCTATAACACGGGTTCTCATTGTTTCATAGGTCTCAATTAGGGAAGCCTTGACTTTCCTTTGTTCGGTAGTCAGGTTTTCATACTCCAATTGACTAATTAATTCCGCTAATTCCGAAAGATGGCGGCGTACATTTTCCAAGCTCATAACAATGTCCCTTAATAAGATCGGAGAGTTTTGAGAGGTATCTTACCAGGTTCTTTGGAAGACCTCTGATACGTTACAAAGGTTAACACGTTTGCTCTCTTATCGCTCAATGATGAGATTCTCCAGATTAGAGGGAATCTTAGCGGCTTTAAGTAAGGGTTGTAGTCCCTCAAAGACGCGATCGCCAATAATCTCATGTCCATCAGCATTGGGATGTATGATATCATCTTGCCGATATCGCTCATCCCTGAGCAAGCCCTTGAGGATCTGAGGAATCAAATAGGCTTGTGTCTCCTGGGCTAATTCCTCAAACATGCGATCGTAACTATCTCCCACTATGCCTACATTGATGCCTAAAATCACGGCGATTGCCCCCTGAGCTTGAATCTGGGTGATGATTTGGCGTAAATTCTCCTCAGTCTCCGTTTCGGGGATGCGTTGTAGATAGTCATTCCCTGACAACTCCACCATCACTAACCAGGGATTTTCATCCAATACATCGGTTTGCAGACGCGCTAACCCCATGGCTGTTGTATCTCCTGCAACCCCTTGATTGAGAATCGGCACATTCAACTGACGACTTAAAACACTGGGAAACGCTTGCTCTGGGTTTACTCCATAGCCAGAGGCAATGCTATTGCCTAAAACAATAATCTGTTCTCCTTGTCCGAGTTGCACATTTTTGACCTGGTTTACTGAGGAACTGCAACCAATGACGAGTCCCCAGGTAGTGAACCAGAGGAGGATCAGAAGGAGCGATCGCTGAACTGTGTGTTTTGCCAAGGGAAGTGGAATTAAACTGAGGATAAACGAGATCATGATGACGGAGAATTGATTGATCATCCCTATTGTAGCGATCGGTGAGAAACCGGGTTTCTACAAGGATATGGAAAAGCAAAGAAGGGGAGGGATAGGCGGGGATTTCACTCTTTTTTGCCTAACTTTAGCCAGTCAAAAACTTCTTGCTCTACTTCAAGGCTTTGACCGTAACCATACCACTTTTTATTGTCTGAATCCGAAAATCATAGCCTCGCAATAGCTGCATCCCAATTAGAGGAACAGTTTCTGACTCATTAATATCAATTATGCAATGCGGGGTTGTCGAACTGTCATTGGCTTAACCTCGGTTTCAACAGTGTCTCTCCATTTTACTTTTGATTGCCCTGGCTACGTAGCTGCAAACTTTATCTATCCTTTGGGCAAACTTCAAAAGTAAAATCGTGTCGATAAAAACACCCATTGAACTCTGCAAAGAAGTTCATGTTGCCGAGAATAACGGGTACATCTCTCAATCCAGTCCAAGCCAGCCCAAAAAGATGAAAGTTGTTCTTGTGCTTCAGAATAAGAGTAGAGCATTATATCTCCACCTCAATGACTTGAATCCCCTCACATTTTGCAATGTCAACCCGATTTCTCTCTAAAGAAACCCCATTTCAAAGGTTATTTAGTTATTTTCTTCATTTTATTTATCCATGAATCCACTCTTTTTATTCCTGTATCGACCAAGAGATTCGCAATACAAGGATCGATTTTTTTCTCAATCTCTGAACAAGAATCATCTTCAAAATACCGAGCCATCGTCCACCATTTATCAAACAATTCCAATTTGATCAACGGGTCATCCAAGATTTGCTTATAGGTCTGTTCAGATAAGTATTCATTTCTTAAATACATCAAAAAAAGTAGTTTTACTTCAAAATTATCATCCTCATTTTCTGTATTTGCTCTATTATAGCTCCAAACAAAATCTTCAGATAATATATACTCCAAGTCAGTATCTAAGTCTAACTGAGATAACTTTTTCTTCAAATCATCTTTTGGAGTGATTACATAAAGTGCACGCAGTAATATCATGATTTTTATTGTTTATAATTCAGCAATCTTGTGAGTTAACGGATTAATAATTTGCTGATAGATGTCATATAAACTAGATAGATCCTTAAGCGGAAATCGTTGTACTTTCCACACCCCATTCAACTCACAGCCTAGAGAATTCGGATAAAAACGCCCACAAATCCATCCATCTTCTTCTTTTTCTGTCGTCGTCTCAATGCGTATAAATTTCCAAACCATTTCTGCCATATCATACAGTCGCGTTTCAGGATTATTTGGTTGAGGATCGACGATAGCAATCCAACATTCAGGTTCCTCTACATCCGCCACATTGGGATCGTCACAACCCACCCAAATCCAGACAAAGGCCATATAAGGAATTTCTTGGGCGAAGTAATCATCAATGCAACGATCGCCGATTAAACGATCTGCATCAACATAAAAACGTCCTAACCAAAAGGGGAGACCTGTATCATAGGGTTGCTGGCGATTCGATAAGGTATAGTGATCTAATAACATATACTCGTCATCACAAACGGCAAATAGTTTATCCACAGAAAGAGGTATAAGTTTTTTGCCATTATTTTCTGATGAAAATCTTTTATCCAGCAGTTTAAATAGGCTGCCGACTTGCTGATGATAAGCGAGCAAGATTTTGTAGCTTTGGGTCACTTGCTCTACGATTTCTTGACTCATCATGATTGGATTAGAAAAAATCACCGATAATAAAAGGCTGTAGAGTTACAGCCTTTCGAGTTCATTTATTCCGGGTTTTGGTGTATTTGGCGTTGGGTTGATGACATCAAAGCTCGATTAATCGGAAAACCAGGAACAGGCATGACTTGATATTTCCGTTCGGCTTCGAGTTGTTTGAGTTCGGTATAATCAACCCAGTGGATACAGTCTACGGGACAGGTTTCGATCGCTTCTTGAATCAGCTCTTCTGGGTCTCCATCTTGCTGGATTACTCGCGATCGCCCATACTTGTCTTCAATATAAAACGTATTTCGGGCTACATGGGCGCAATGCTTGCACCCAATACAGGTTACCTCATCCACATAAACCCCTTTCTGGCGCAGGATTCCCCCCAATTCGGGTTCAAATCCTGTCCGGTCTGGTTCATCCCGCCACACACCGCCTAATTCAGGTTCTAGTCCACTGCGTTCTAAATCCTGATCGTCGGTTGAAAGGGGATAAAAATCATCCATTATGCACTCCAACGTTGCAGCACTAAGCGAATTGAACCATCTTCATTTTTCTGCTGTTCTGCTACTTCAAACCCTTGTTTTGCAGTCTCTTGCACCACTGTATGATAGGCGTAGCGCTGGGTGATTTTATTGATAAATCCTTGTACGGAAAGATTCTGCTGCCAGAATTGCATATCCGAAACTAATTGATAGGATTGGCCATTCCAACTAAAGCCAATATCGTAACCATTCTCTTGTTCGATCACCACTTCAGCGTCGTGAGTTTGTCCTTGATATCCGCGAACGGGACTCGGGCCAGATTTCCAATCAATCTCTAACTCACTTAAAGCGGTTTTCAGAGCCTCTAAATTGCGAATCTGAGTTTTAATTTGACTAAAGTGTGACATGGCAGGTTGTTTGGTGTAAAAATACAAAATACAGTTGACACAATCGTTACCATTGGCTGAACGTAGCCTGATTCGTGGTAACGTCCTGTTCCTGTTGCACTTGGGCAAAATACTCAGCCGTTGGTTCGACTTTGAGTACATGACCGAGTTGAGCTTCAATGGCTGCGGTCACTTCTGCACAGGACGATCCAACAATGCCAGTAACGGTTTCTTTTACCCGACCATCCGGGTAAATGATGAACTCTAGGGTTTCCATGTGAATTTGTCCCTGATAAACCAAGCCTATGGTTCTTGCTTAAAGGCATGAACCGGACTTTTAGTTGCATCATAACGACGCAAATCGTAACAAAAATTATGACACACTTGAAGTGTGTTCTCAATTATTGGTCAGTGTGACGCAAGTTTCTCAAATCGTCAAGAATCCTAGGATATAAGGATTTGAGGGTTCACTGTCGAAGATATAAATCGTTATCATTTGTAATTATTTCTTATAAGGGCTATAGGCGAAGGAATCACGCCCAATGGTTGATAATGGAGGATTAGTCTGGTTCAAAAAATTGGTGTAACGATAATGAACAACCAAAATATTGGGGTGATGCATGTTGGTGTTTTGGGCTTTGGCGGTTTGGGACAAGCTGCGGCTAAGGTTTTGGCTCCCAAAGGGGAAATGCGGTTAACGGCGGTGGCTGACCATAAGGGCTATGCTTACAATCCAGAGGGGTTAGATGGGGATGTTTGCGCTCAAGTGTATGGAGATCGCCATTCTGTGGGATATTTAGAGCCATGGGGAATCCTGAGCGAGAATAGCATTGCTGATTTGATCCAACAGGCTTCTGTGGTAGACGGTTATTTTCTAGCGCTTCCCAATCTCCCCAACACTTTCATGGCAGATGTGGCTCGGCAGTTTATTGCCTCCGGTTGGCAAGGGGTGCTGGTGGATGCCCTCAAACGCACCAGTGCCGTAGAACAACTGCTAGAGTTACAAGATGAGTTGCAACAAGCTGGCATTACCTACATGACTGGATGTGGCGCAACTCCTGGTTTACTGACTGCTGCTGCTGCTCTAGCTGCCCAAAGTTATGCTGAAATTCATTCGTGTAAAATCACTTTTGGGGTGGGTATTGCCAATTGGGAAGCTTATCGGGCAACCATTCGCGAAGATATTGCCCATATGCCTGGCTATGATGTGGAGAAAGCACGAGCGATGAGTGATGCCGAAGTTGAGGCGCTCTTGGATAAAACTAACGGTATTCTGGCTTTAGAAAATATGGAACATGCCGATGATATTATGCTGGAATTAGCTGGAATCTGCGATCGCTCCTGCGTATCCGTCGGTGGTATTGTCGATACCCGTAACCCCAAAAAACCCCTCAGTACCAACGTCCAAATCACGGGACGCACCTTTGAAGGCAAAATTTCTACCCATACCTTCACATTAGGTGATGAAACCAGCATGGCGGCCAACGTTTGCGGGCCAGCTTTTGGCTATCTCAAAGCCGGAATTTCTTTCCATCGTCGCGGTATCCACGGACTCTTTACTGCTGCTGAAGTCATGCCCCAATTTGTCCGCTAGATGAGGATTTGCCCTCACTGATGGCGATCGAGTAGAGTGTCCATAACCCTACTCGATTCTGCTTGATTAATTTCCAAGATTCCTCATACGAAATCATAACAACTATAGCTAATATTCAAGGATTTGATAGGATTGATTCTTCAGAGGTGAATTCCTCTCATTCCCTGGTTTATGGCGTGTTTATAGGAAAATAATATTCTATTTCTACTCTATGATTTTCAAGTTTCATGCTTACATGGGAATGCATGTTTGTACTATCATAGACTCCTGGATGAGAAGTTTTAGGTGAACAAATATGCCACAACAGGCTATAGCAAAATCATTAGACTCTCAAAGGAGAAAAGGGAGTAGCGACAACTCCCTAGTTCAGCCGTTCCTAAAATGGGCAGGAGGGAAAAGAAAATTGTTCCCAGTTATCAAAAAGTATATTCCACAAAAGTATGGTCAATACTATGAGCCGTTTATTGGTGCAGGTGCAGTTTTGTTCTCACTTCAGCCAGCCAAGAGCATTATTAATGATACAAATCCTGAACTAATTAATTGTTACAAAATAATTAGAGATGATTCTGATGAACTGCTTATGGCTTGCAAGGAACATGAGAGAAATAACTCAAAAGAATATTACTATACATTGCGCAGTCAAGATAGATGTTCTACGTTCAAGCAATTATCACCAGTCGAACGAGCAGCACGGCTAATCTATTTAAATAAAACTTGTTTTAATGGATTATTTCGGGTGAATAGTAAAGGGCAATTTAATGTCCCCTATGGAAATTATATAAATCCTGCTATAGCAGATCCGGTTACGATAAAGGCAGTTAGTGCCTTTCTCAATCGCAGATCAGTTAGAATCTATGAAGGTGATTTTGAGGATGCAGTCTCAACTACAAAGAAAGGAGACTTGGTTTATTTTGATCCTCCATACTATCCCATTTCTGAAACATCATCTTTCACAGGATATAGTGTGGATGGTTTTGGGCAGAGGGAGCAGGAAAGACTGAAGCTAGTATGCGATCGGTTATCCGATCAAGGTTGTAATGTATTGATCAGCAATTCTAATGCTCCATTAATTCGTGAGTTATACCGCGATTCTCGCTATGAAGTTGTTGAAGTTAAAGCTTCACGGGCAATCAATGCAGTTGGCTCGAAAAGAGGGAAAATTCTAGAATTATTGATTTATAACAAGTATGAGTGCAAACCTGTTGAAAAATGAAATAGCCCTCCTTAAAAAAGTGGTGGCTGTTTCATTAATCTTCTTTAATATCCAAAGATTGAATCTGCTCAGAAAACCAATTGGCAACGGTGATATTACTGGCTTCTTGTAGATGAAGAAGGGTTTGTTCAAGAAGAGCTATGGGTAAGCCAGATAAACCTTGGAAATAATCGCACTCTTTATATTGGTTATCGTCTTGTAGCTTGAAGGCAAACACTCGCTATCCTTTAACATCAATCACCCAATATTCAAGGATACCGAAAGAAGCATACAAGTGTTTTTTCTGATCCAAATCGCTCGATAAGGTGGTATCGGAAATTTCACCAACCAGATCGATCTAAATCAATATAGCGTTGGTCTTCAGGATTCCAGGTGAGATAATTGTCTCCAATATAGAGAACTAGATCGGGTGCAGCAGCACTGTGTTGCGATTTTTCTAGTAAACAGTCACCAAAAGAGCTAAAGTTTTGATTTTGCTTTTGACTGCACCAGATCCAAAAAAATATGGTGAATAAATCGCCAGTATTGCAGTTATTTATTCCGTCTGAACCCATCTGGACTAAGAGTTTATATTGGTAGTAGTATAGCTTGATTTTTCGGGACAGTCGCGATCGCGCCAAACCTCATCGTTTGCCCAACTACAGTGTTGCCAGAATGGTAAGAAAACTTCAGTTTGGCGAGGGTTACAGATGAGGGAAGTTATAAGATTAATCGTAATAGGGTTTTTGTTAGAGCAATAGATAACTGCGGGTACTTGTATGCTATATTAACGAATTGGTGACTTACAATATGAGAATGCTCTATGGCATTTTCATCTCAAATGAAAAAATACCTAGGATTGCTATCTACTTTAATTATTACCGGATTCTCGTCAAGTGCGGCACTGGCATCCCCGGAACCGGATCGAACCGTCTCCTGTGATGTACTGGTAGTGGGTGGGGGACTGGCAGGTACGGCGACTGCTTATGAGGCGTTGCTCGGAGGTAAAACGGTTTGCCTGACGGAGTTGACGGACTGGGTAGGGGGTCAAATTTCTTCCCAGGGAACTTCGGCGTTAGATGAGAGAACGACACAAAGAGCGCAATTGTTTTATTCTCGCGGGTATTTGGAGTTGCGCGATCGCATCTTCCAAACCTATGGCAAGCTAAATCCAGGTGAGTGTTGGGTGAGTGTCTCCTGCTTTCTACCGAAAGATGGTCATTTGATCCTGATGGAGATGCTGGAAACTGCGGCAAAACAGGGGAAAGGGACGCTGCATTGGTATCCCAATACGGTGGTGAAAGACTTGGATTATAATGGCGATCGCACCCTCATTCAAGCAGCAAGTGCCATTCAACACCAAGCCGCACCAGGCGCACCGCCCCTAAATACCCGCTTTCTCTCCCAAACCCTAGAAGATGCTTATACTTACGACAATTCCGAGTATCTGACTAAAAGTATTATCCGCTTCATTGCACCCCAAGATAAACCCTGGTATGTCATCGATGCGACGGAAACCGGGGAATTAATTGGACTCACCAATATTCCTCACCGTTTGGGGATCGATCCGCGATCGCCCCTAGAACCCTCTTCATCGAGTGAAACCGGCAATCCCTACTGTACCCAAGGCTTTACCTACACCTTCGCCATGGAAACCATGGACGAACCTCAACCCCAGGTGATGCCAGACTTTTATCCCCAATATGCCCCTTACTATAGCTACGAATTAGAGCGCCTAGCCAGTTTTGATCTAGTGTTTACCTATCGCCGGATCTGGAGTCCAACCACAGGAGAAGCCACGAAATTTAGAGGCATTGGTTTTACAAAACCCACCCCTGGGGATATCGGGATGCAAAACTGGACATGGGGCAATGATTACCGTCCAGGGACTTCAATCGATAACTTTATTTATACTCCAAACCAACTGCAAGCCACCGGTCAATTGCAGCCTGGGGGATGGCTGGGAGGACTGCGCGTTGATGCCTTACGCAAAGCCGAAGAACATGCTTTGGGATTTTATTACTGGTTAGTGGCGGGAACCACGGATTCCCAATTGGGAGATGGATTTAAAGAACTCCATCCCAATTATCGCTTTTTATCTGGGTTAGACTCCCCCATGGGAACCGCTCATGGACTGTCGAAATATCCCTATATGCGTGAAGGACGACGGATTATTGGTCGTCCCAGTTGGGCCCATCCTGATGGATTTACCATCTGGGAAATCGATATTTCTCGCCAGGGATATACCGATGACTATTATAGCCAAGCCTTACCCCCAGAGGAATACAGAGCCTTTCGAGCGGCGATCGCCGGATTAGAGGCGATCGAGGTTCTGCAATCTGATGCCCTACCTAACCCTCCCCAACGTCGCACCCGCTCCACTATCTTTCCAGATTCTGTTGGCATTGGTCACTATGCGATCGACTTTCACCCCTGCATGACGCAAAGTCCTCCGGAAAAACCCGGTAACACCGAGCGCGAAGGAGAACGTCAAGGCGCAGGGACGGCTTACCCCTTCCAAATTCCCCTGAGAGCTATGATTCCCCAACAATTAAATAACCTGTTAATTGCCGGTAAAAGTATCGCCGCCAGCCATATTGCGGCGGCTGCCTATCGGGTGCATTCCTTTGAATGGTCAGTTGGTGCAGCAGCCGGGAATACGGCCGTTTTTGCCCTCGAAAACGATCTGATGCCTTATGAATTGGTCGATAATTTACCCGCACCAGAACCCCAATTAGAAGTCTTGCAACAACGGTTAGTGAATCAAGGGAATCCGATCGCTTTTCCCAATACCTCAATTCTGAATGAAAATTGGGACAGTTGGCAGTAAATCTCGTTATGGAGTGCAATCTGTCTATGATAAAGTGAGCAATAAACTTGTAATTGATGGGAAAAATCACCAATCAAAAAACAATATTTTCTGTGACCTTTAAGGATTTACCCACTCTAAAAATCACTATCCAAATTATACCGATCTCCCTAAACCAGTAATAATAGTCTTTTGTTAGTTGTCACCAATGAAGTGAGTGGCACCACTACAATTTATGTCATTGAAGAAACAGGGTTTGTCCCCCAACTCGGCATGAGAGGTGATTTTTAGCCAAATTAAACGGATTCAGACATCATCAGGGGGTTGATAACGGATGCTTTCACCTTCAATATCTTGAGCAGGAGGTGGGGTATATACAATCGTTTCAGTCCCATCATCATCATATTGATCTCCATCGCCATCCGGAATTTGATCGGGCATATAGGCAGCCGTGAGCAGATGCTCGATCTCTTCTGGAGCGTCTATATCTTCAATTGTTGATTGGTCTGACCGATTGAAATACGATCCCGATTCAAAGGCTACTGTTTCGTCTTCAGCGATTTCAATTGGGGGTAAGAAATCTGAATCAGACGGTACTTGGGGCAGATTGGAGTTGTTTTCGTTTTCTGTCCAACTGGCTTCTTGGTAGGCACAATATTGTTCCCAAGTCCAAAAGACTCCTTGGGATTGAATGAAATTATGATGTTGGGGATCGATGAGTGCCTGGTAGAGACAAGCGTTGCTAAAGTTAGTCTCTTCTAAAACCGTGCCTTGTAATTTGGCTCCAGCTAGGTTAGCCATGCTCAGATTAGCTCTTGATAGGTTGGCGTTGGATAGGTCAGCACCGGATAAGTCCGCACCAGATAGGTTGGCTTCTTGGAGTTGGGCCCCACTCAGGTTGGCTCCTTGGAGGTTCGCACCCTGGAGGTTAGTGTTTTGCAGGTGACTTTTGGGTAAGATGGCGTGTTGTAAGTTGACCCAAGGAAGCTGAAGGTGATGGAAGTCTCGTCCCAGACGTTGCCAAAAGGTGAGGGGGGCTAAGATCGATGCTCGGCCAGCTAAAGTGAGGAGTTGATTGGGGTTGTACGGAAGCCAACGGCCCAGGGTTGTGGCCCCAATTTGCAGCTTGAGATCAATGGTAAGGCGATCGGGGATACCACAGGGGTAGAAGGAAGTAGACGTAGCACGAGCGAAGACGGCGATCAGAAGAAGGAGATTGATACCAAGGATGGCATCCACTTGCAGGATATTGATGGGGTTTCCAAGGGATTGGAAGCGATCGTGAGCTTGTTTGGGGATGGAGGTGTTAATCCATTGGGCTTGGCAGTAGCTGGCCCAGAACCGATCCAACCGATCGCACAGAGTGCTTAAATTGAAAGACTGGGGATAATTGTTTTGCTCTCGTTGCAGTCGCTCTAGCAGTAGGTCTTCACTATTGTAAGGGAGCAGGCCAAATCCGAGCAGAGGATAGAGGATTTGGGCAATGGCGTGCAGGTCAAATTCTTGACTGGGATCGAGGAGAGGCTGAAGTTGTTTGGCGATCGCCTCAATGGCTAAGTATTCACCGAAGCTACGATGGGTAAATTGATATCCAATGGTTTGCCGGTGGGGTTTTGGGGTCTCCTGAAATAAAAAGGAGGGTAAATCTAAGGGTTCAGATTCGGTAAGGTTCAGTTTAGCTTTCAGGTGAGTGCTGTTGAGGGTCTGTTGTCCACTTTGGAGTAAAATTAGAGCGGCATTTTGGCACAGGATACGCAGATTGAAGGGTGAGCGACTTTTGAGAAAACGGGATATAGTTTCTTGCGATCGTCCCGCATGACCTAAACCGATGCGAATCAGTTTTTGGGTCTGTCTCCCCCGCAATCGTCCGGAGGTAATTTCACCCAGCAACCAGGTCATCATGCGATCGTAGATTTCTAGTTTTACCCCTGGAAACGGAATATCAATTAAATCTTTCTCGAAAAAACCATCCCGATGCAAAACACCCAATAGATACAACATTAAGGGTTGGCGCGCCATAGCTGCTAATTCTTTGGCTGCGGTTTTATTACTGAATAATCCGGCTTGTTTGAGGAAATCAAAATAGGATTTAGCAATTTCCCGACTTTGCAACTTTGACCAATTCTTAAACCATTCTTGCACGGATTCTAAATCCATTGGCTCGATCTGAAATCGGGATATCTTCAAGGGAAATCGAGTTTTCAATACCCCATTGAGGAACGCCACATCTGCTTCTGGCTTCTGAGTGCCCATCCTTTGGATTTTTTGCTCTAAAGCCAAACGGGAACGAAAATCAGACCGACTGGTTAAAACAATTTTATGCCGAGGCCAGCCCCTCGGATCGCGGTGTTTGTGTTGAAATTGAGCAATTTGTTCGAGTAATTTCTGATAAGGGTCATCCCCCACACACCCATAGGGCATAGAATCCAAACTATCCAAAATGAGGACGCAAGGGGGAAATCCTGGTTTTAACCAACCATCATTGCGGGTGAATTCTGCTTTTTTAAATGCAGAATCCAAGGTTTCTTCTAGGGAGTTTCCCAACTGAATTGAACCGAGGGAAATGACAATCGGCATCCATTCAGGATAGGTTTTTTGGGCAATTTCCGCCGCCCACCATTGACAAAAGCGAGTTTTCCCTAAACCAGAGGGGCCCTCAATGAGGGCTAAACTATAGGTATCGGCAAGCTGTTGATTCGCCCAATTGAGTAAGGAAACACTTTTTTCAGATTCTAGACAATTGGTGGGCAATCCTTTGGGAATAACATATAATTGAGACCAAGAAAATGATTCTTCAAAACAGGGGAAAGCTAGATTGATTCGCAGATCGGCACGATAGAATTCTCTCGGCAAATCAATGATTGCCCGTGCCCCTGGAGAAGCCACTTCTAAAAGTTCATAATCTCCTACTCCAGCTCCATAAAATCCCTGACTAGAATCGCCAATACGGACAAATTTTTGCAGTTGAGGTAAATAAATATGATATTGGGCAACGGTTTTGAGTAATTGTCCGAATAAGCCTTGATGGAGCCGTTGCACTAATAATTGGCTCTCCCGATCCTCCGCGCCATTAGCAACTAACCAAGCTTGAATGACTTGATGAATGTGAGCAATAATGGGAGCATGATCTAAATCAGAGAGAATTTTTTCAGTTTCTAAATCCGTGAGCCGTTTACGGTGAATAATTTCGAGTTGGGAAACCCAAGGGGTCTGCTCAGTTTCGGTGGATGAAGAAGGGGGGAATTGAGCGATCCAACTGCGATTTAACCAAGGTTTGCACAGGGTTTCTTCTTGAATCAATAGGTTTTCTAAACCATCAAGATAAGTAATTTCCAGGGCTAACCAGGTGCTATGATTACGAGGCATTGGTTTATACTGACTTTCGACGTGGATCATGGCACCCGTCAGTTGGCTTAAAGGGCGAAGATGCGATCGCCCAATCGAAAGAGGTCTTGCCAGAAATTCCGCCAGAATATTGGTGTGGAAACCGGTCAACTGTTCCTCATGTAGGGCTTGCACCAGTCGAAACGCCACACCGGCTAAATCAGCTTGGCTTAACTGATGAAGGTTAATTGTAATGGGCGCATCATGAACTCGATCGGGTGTAGAGGTAGATTTAAAGAGGGATAGGCTTGGCTGAATCGAGCCAAGGCTAAGATGGGATGCTTGAAGCCAATCATAAATCTTGAAGTTCATTCTACAGGTTGTGGATCGCGAATAGTCTGACGGCTAGTTTTAGAGAAGATAAGAAACAAGGCGTTTATTCAGATTACCCCTCCCACGTTAACAATCAAAAGATCTTGATGACATCGGGGGAGGCTCCTGAATTGAGGGATTGACTTCCGAATAGGAGAACTTGAGAACAATTACCAACGGAAGCTAAGGTCGATCGGGGTGCTTGGCTTAACCGTTATCTTATGACTTAAACTATACAGAACTAAGGTTAGAGGACACAAGAGTGAGTGTGGCATAGGCTCTTTCAAGGATTTTAAAGACCAAAACCCATTACACTAAACAACGGTTAAACTCTAGAACAAGACCAGAGACCCTAGGCTACTCTGGTTAGTCTATATCTAATATTTGGCGATCGCCCTGGACTCGATCCGGATTTCCCCCTGTGAATGCGGATTGGCCTCTTTTCTAAACGATTGAAACCTAGTTTAATGACTTAAATTACATCTGCGTCTTCTTTATTAAGTACATTCGTTATCCCGTTTCTCCCAAGGTCTATGAAAGAAGTTTCAACCGCCATTAACCCCCCCCAAGAGACTCCATCGAGTCCCTCAACCCAAAATACAACCCTTAATGCCATGGGACTATCCCTATTATGGCTAATGATTATCCTCATGTTTGGTACGGCTGGGTTTGTTGCCACTTGGCTGCTAACTCGTGTGCCACCCACTCCAGATTGTAAAGAATTGTCGCCATTAGCGGCTGATGGCGAGCAGCTCTATTGTGTAGAACAACAAGCTCTGTCTGGCACCCTAGAGGATCTAGAATCGGCGATCGCTTTTGTGGATCAATGGGATTCTAACCATTCTCTCTATGCTGAAAGTCAGCGTTTGATGAGCAACTGGTCTAACGCAATTTTAGAGTTTGCCCGTCGGGAAATACAGGCGGGTAATCTGGAAAAAGCGATCGAGATGGCCAGTAAAGTCCCGGAGAGTAGCCCCTTATATGCGGAGGCTCAAACAAAAATTGAGTTATGGCAAGCTGACTGGGATACCGGTCAAGAAATTTATCAGAAAGCACTTGAGGCCATAGAAAATCAAAATTGGACTCTGGCTTATCAACAGTTGTCTCGGTTGGGTAAACTCAAAGATCCCTTCTGGAGTCAAGAACGATTTGTGGAAGTGACTCAATTAATTGCTACAGAAAAACAATACCAGAAGCAGCTTAAGGATGCTCGCGCTTGGGCCAACTATGGTACGGTTGAGGACTTGGTAGAAGCCATGGAGCGGGTGAATAAGATTCCGGCTGATAGCTTGGCTCGCCAAACGGCGCTTAAGGAAATCGCAACTTGGAGTCGCGAACTTTTGGAAAAGGCAGAAGAGCGCTTAGAAGAGGACGATCTCGAAGGGGCGATCGCCATTGCCGAACGCATTCCCAGTTATTCCCCTCGCTATGCGGAAGCTCAAGATTTCATTCTCTTAGGAGAAGCGATCGATACAGTTCAAGAGGATAATCTAGGGGCATTTTTAGCGGCTCAAACTCAAGCGGCTCAAATTAAACCCGATCGCCCCCTCTATGAGGAAGCTCAAGGCAAAATTGACCAGTGGCAAGAGCAAGTCCAAGATGAAGTGCAAATTCAATTTGCGAATCTAATTGCCAGTGTTGGCCAACCCGTTGCCCTGAAACAAGCAGAAAATTTTGCTCAAATGGTCTCCGTTGACCGTCCTCGGCGCATTCAAGCCCAGACTAAAGTCGCCCATTGGCGCAAGGAAGTAGAGCGCTTAGAGGCTCGACCCGTTTTAGCCATGGCTCGGCATGTGGCAGCAGGAGAAACCTTGGAGGATTTTGAACAAGCCAGAACCTTAGCGGCTGAGATTGAGCGAGGTCATCCCCTACGCATTGAGGCTCAAACCTTAATTGCTGAATGGAATAAGCGGATTGAAATTATTGAGGATCGGCCAATTCTGGATCGGGCAAAATCGTTGGCTAAGGCGGGAGATTTGTGGGAAGCCATTGAGATGGCGGAAAAAATCACCTCAGATCGTGCGTTATATGGTCAAGCCCAAGATATTATTTATGAGTGGGAGGTAGAAATTCAAACGGCTCAGGATGATGCAGATCTCAGGGATGCTGAATATTTAGCATCTTTAGGTCGCTACAGTGAAGCCATTGGTGCAGCGTCTCGTATCGGTTGGGGTAGACCGCTGTATTATGAGGCTCAAGATGCGATCGCCCGCTGGCAAGCGACACTGGATTCTCTCTATACTCCTCCAGCTCCGGTTTATCAAGAGCCGGTTTATCAAGAACCGGTCTATCAAGAACCGGTCTATCAAGAGCCGGTTTACCAAGAACCGGTTTATCAAGAACCGGTTTATCAGCCACCCGTTTACCAAGAGCCAGTCTATCAAGAGCCAGTCTATCAAGAACCAGAACCCGTTTATGAATCGGCTCCTGAACCTTTGGATTATAGTCCTGAGCCACAGTTTTAAGGAGGGGTTGAGCAAAGTGTTGGTTTTCCCCTGAGCTGGTCAACCTCTCACTGGTCTCTTAAATCAAATATCCCATGAGCAATTCTCAACCCTCTTCCATTTCCCTGTTATTAATCGTTCCCAGTCGGATCTTTCGGCTGGGACTTCAGGTGGCCTTGGAATCGTATCCTGAGATTACGGTGATGGCTGAAGTGGAAACGCCGAATGAAGCCTTAACCTATCTGCAAGCCCAACGGTTATCGATGAGCGATCGCCCTGGGGTGGGGATTATTGCGATCGATACTGCCCTAGAAACCTCCCTAACTCAGAATGCTCTCCTGCGGTTTTGTCAAACGCTGAAAACGAGTTATCCCCACTATCGGCTGGTTTTGTTGACCGATCCAGGGACAGTCAGTTGGCAAAGGACACGAGCGGTGGGTGTTGATGGCTATTGTCCCAAAACGGCAGATCGGACCCAGTTGGTAGCGATGCTCAAACAGGTGGCGATGGGAGAATCCTATCAGGTGAGTGTCGATCCATCTTCATCGAAGGGCGATCGCCCGTCCTGGTGGACTCGGGTAAAACATCGGTGGTATCTCTGGGACATCAAAGCGATCTCGGACGTAGAAGCTAAGTTAAAAGTGCAACTCAATCAACCGGGTTTATCGGTATTAGAGCGGGTTGTGATTCGCGGACGGCTGCGGGAACTATTCACTGCTCGATGGTGTATTCATTGGTTGTTAGCGCCCCGCTTAGAAGCGGTAGAATTTCAGGAAACGACAGAAAATAATGGCGATCGCCCCAATTCTGGAATCTCTCCAAATCAATCCCTCGTTCCTGCTCAGTCCTCCAGCTCAGATCCAGAATGGAGTGAATCCTTAATCCCCATTTCCCCTCGTCAGCAAGTCTTAGAAACTACGGCGACTCATCTACAATTCCAGCTCAATAATTTAACGCATACCCCCCTAGAGCTAGATATCTTAAAACCGCAAAAACGGCAAGAACTCTTGCAAGTCATTTTAGAAGAATGGGAAGTTCTACTTGAAGATTTAAAGTTTTCCCAGATTCAAGGCGATCAATTGCTCTCGAAAAAACTAGATTTCCTGCGCGATTTATGGTCAGCGGTTGTGACTCAGTTTTTTGGCAAATATTCGCGAATTATGGTCAAAGGGGCAGAAGTGGAAATTGTCCCCATTTTGTTGCAGGATATTGACCGAATTCAAGCAGAGTATTTAGAAAAAGTCCCCTTATTTATAGGCTTGCTGAATTATTTAGTCTATGAAATCCCCTTAATGATTGATAATCGCTTATATGCGGCAGGCACACCAGAAGCGCAAAAGCGAGCGGAAATGTTAACCCAAAATCTGATTGTTCAGCTCGGCAATAGTGTGGTTAATCCTCTTTTAAATCATTTTGCAGATGTCGTAGCAGTTAAGCAGATCTTTTACGATCAGGAGCTAATCACCAGCCGCAAGATTGAACGATTTCGGAATGATTTATCCTGGAAATCTCGGCAACAACAGTGGTTTGGCGAACCAAAAGCAATTTTTGAAAGTCAGTATTCCTTATTGGTTTTAGAGGCACGAGGGATTCAAAAAGTCTCCATTTATGCCCCCAGACGGGAAGAATTAGACCAGTTAAACGGGTGGTCTTTAGTGGTAACCTTAATGCTCGAAGGGCGCGACGCGATCGCCCCCCGACTACAAGCGTTAGTTGGCTCAGTCGGCCAAGTTTTAATCTATGTCCTAACCCATATTATTGGCAGAGGTCTCGGTTTAGTCGCGCGGGGAGTGCTGCAAGGAATTGGTAATTCTTGGTCAGACAGTCGGTTAAGTGGCAATGGCGAGCGGCCGAAGTAGGGGAATGGGGAGACATGGAAATATCGAGACAAACTATTACCCATTACTCAAATATTTTTAGGGCTAAATCAAAGGGATATTCTGTCGAGCGAGTGAGCAAAATGTCGTGAACTAAATCAACAAATTCACGATCGAGACGGGCTTCCGGTTTGATTAACTTACTTGCAGGATATCGTTCGGGTGCCACATTCACTTCTTCTGTAAACCCAGTTTCTAGACCCTGATCTTGATGCCAAGTCAAGCATTTTCCTCTGAGGGTCAACTGAAACCAAATCAGTTCTTGATCTTGAATATCAAAAAAGACATCAAAATAAGGCTCTTCTCCCTGATACCAAAAGCGTAGAATCCCCTGATGTTCGTCAAATTTTAACAAGTTCTGGCGAATGGGTCTTAAAGAGGCTCCCAGCTTCTGAATATGATCGCGAGTCATGGTTAACATAAGAATAGGAAAAAAGAAGATGATCAACAATGAAAACAGGAATTAAGAGAACTTAGGGAACGGGACTTAACTTTCTCGGAGAATAGACCGAAAGTATGGTAGCCTTTGTTTGATCCTATAGTTCTTTATCCATTGAGTGTTTTGGGAATCCGTAATAAAATGCTATTGAATTTAATTGATCGATGGAAACAGACGTTTGTGAGTGGATGTTTGTTGCTGATGGTACTCTGTGTAACTTGGCTCTTGGGTTTGGGCACACCACAGGCGATCGCTGGCATGAATGTAGATACCTTTGATGGTAATATTTTTGCCCTCTATGGGGGCAATGGTTCCCTCGTTCCCCCTAGAGTTGCATTTGAAGATTCCCTAAAACAAGATCGGGCGACCTTATTAGTCTTCTATCTTGATGATAGCCGAGATTGCAAGCAGTATGCCTCAGTTGTCTCTCAGCTTCAGGCTTATTATGGGCGAATTGTTGATTTTGTGCCCTTAAGTGTGGATCAAATTATCTTTGATGCGAGTACAGACCCCACGCAACCGGCCTACTACTATAAGGGTAAAGTGCCCCAAACTATCCTCTTCGATCGCCAAGGTAACCGGGTTTTTGAAGAAACGGGTAATATCGCCTTTGAACAGGTTGATGATGCTCTGCGGGACTTATTTGATTTTCCCCCTAGAGAGAATACCCAACCGCGTGTTCCCAAAGCGGTGAATGAGCTAAATACGGAATTAGCCCCCAATTAAGGTACATTATCAAAGGCTCAAACCCGGTTTTGCCTATTGCCTCTTGCCTCTTGGTTTGGGTGTAGATTGGTGAGATCGGGTGTTTGGAACCTATGCGTAGGGGTTCTACCCAATGGCGATCGTGTTTGTAGACGGTAACGGGTACATTCAGACAGGCTCTCCATTCGGCAGTAGTGGTGACGGGAAGAATGCTAGTCATTGCTTGTTATCCAACACTAATATTAGCCAATCATCATACCGAACTCATTATAAGTCGTATTCAATCCCCATAACAATGATGCAAGTCTTCCCAATGATTACTTTTGGAGAGAAATCTACATTCTCGTTACTAGCAGGATTGTAGATGAAAATCTCTTGCTCCGAGTCTGGAAAGAGAAGGCGATCTAAGCGATCGTAGAAAGATAGATGTATATCACGAACTATCGAGTTTTCCGATTCTTGAAGTTGCCTTTGGAACTCAAAATCAAACCATTCTCGAAAGGATTGTTGATTAAACCCTTGATACCAGAACATATCGTCTATACGTGAAGAATCCCAACCTAAGTCAGCAAATTCACTGGCCGCGCAGGAATATATAAGTTGCTTTGGAAGCTCTAAGTCATCTATTTTATAAGTAGCAAAATTATCGCATGTGAATCCAAGAATTGAGAGAAATGTAGTCTTTAACATTGGCTGGTCTTCTAGTGCTTTACGCCATCGAAAATCCCAAGGTTGATTTCTACAATCAATTAAAAACCTGACTAAATTATTTAAAGCTTGCCCAAACTTCGACTTATCATTTCTAGCGTAGTATCTGATGAAGCGAATTCCACTTCGAGAATCAGCACTCTCAACAACTTGCCTAAACACATCTAAAGTATCAGAACTTAGACCAAAGTCCTGTAGTAAGCACATATCTTCTAGAACAACACACTAAGTAAAATCAGTTTCCGGGATATCTCCAAACTGCTCTTCTCGAAGTCTTAATAGCTCATCACTTGACATATTACTACAACCCATCTCTTCAAATGTTCGATGTTCTCTGAATTATAGTGCTTTCCGCTTCGCCAGCAATTCTCAATGGGATGAGGTGGAGTCGTGGAAGGGCTGAAGTAGCGCTGCTTGCCTGACTTCTACTGGCCGGTCGGCTACTTGGTAGGGTTGTTCTGTTGTTGGTATCGCGATAAACGGCGATCGCATCGCCCGCGACCCGTCGATCGCAAATCAAGCCATCAGTATAGCTAACATTTGCAGGTCACTACACTGATGGATAGGACAACAGAGCGCTAGACCAAGCTAAACGAGTTCGTAAAGTCAACGCTGGCAAATGCCGTTGCACCCACCGCAAACCCTTGACCGGAAATACTGCCACCGACAAAGACGCTACTGGTGACCGAAACATTACCGGTAATGTTCACCTGAATATTGGCAGTGCTAAAGGTCAACTGTGCTGGAGATACCCCATTCACCACACCCAAGACGGAGGTTACGCCATTGTTGGTGACTGGGATAATTGTATTACCATTTTCCACAGTAAATGTGAGGTCATTGGGAGTAATGCCACCGGTTAGACCAATGGTATCGCCAGGACGATAGTCCAGAATTACATCTGCTGTGGCTGCTGTTGCGGCTGCGGTGCTGGTGCGGAGGACAAATACATCATTTCCCGCACCACCGATGAGGGTATCTGTACCGAAGTCGCCACTGATCACATCATCACCAGCACCACCATTGATCAGGTCATTGCCTTGACCGCCAAAGATGCCATCATTATTCGCACCGCCATCCAGAGTATCATTAGCTTCACCACCAGTGAGTTGGTCTTGACCAGCATCTCCATTGACGATATCATTGCCGCGATCGCCATTCCCTCGGTCGTTGCCGTCACCGCAATTCACTTGGTCATTGCCTTGACCGCCATTACAAGTATCGTTACCTGTACCGCCATTGACCGTATCATCGCCGCGATTACCATTGGTATTATCATCGCCCGCACCGGCATTGATTTGGTCGTTGCCCTCTAAACCAAAGATGATATTACTAGAGGCTGTACCGGAGAAGATGTCATTACCAACAGTGGCTTGAAACGCTCCAGCCACTTCCACCACAATATTGACTGAGGAGGTTGATGTGGCGCTGGGTGAGGGACTGGGTGTGCTAGGTGGAGCAACTGGGTCTACAACCGGACTCGGACTAGGAGCTGGCGCTGGCGCTGGCGCTGGAATTTGGGCAATTTCATAAAGCGTTGTCGTACCGCTGAATTCATTCCCGACTGCCAGTAAGGGATTATTATTCGGGCTATCCGCAGCAGGGATAAACGCCAATCCTTCGGGAGCGATATCTGTGCCATTGGGAGTAACGTATTGAACAAAACTCGGCGCGGTGGGGTTACTTACGTCGTAGACCATAATGCCGCCAATGCGCTCTAAGCCAATAAAAGCATAACTTCTGCCATTGACTACGCCTGTGGCGATCGCCTCTGGTTCTGCACCTTTATTATCGCTGCGACCGTCAAAACTCGTCTCGATATTACCATTCTCTAGCTCAGTTCCAGAGTTAAACAGGGCGGGAACCTGCTCGGAGGTAATGCGCCCGAAATCGTCGCCACTGTCGTAAACTAGAGTGCCAGATTGGTTCAAAATGGAGAATGATCGCGCTCCGTAGGCAAACAGGCGATCGTAGTCCCCATCACCATCAGTATCCCCATCAACCGTGGAAACTCCCAAGCGTCCGAGTTGTTCATCTTGCTGGAGTTCTGCGGCATTGGGAAATGCTGTGGGATCTAAGGTTAAGTCGGCGATCCTTTCATCCTCACCGCGATAGTCTCCTTCATTGGCTATCACATAATAGGTTTGGCCGTTAGCTTCAAAAGAAGCGATCGAATCCGGCATATACATCCCGAACACCGGCCAGTTTTGCAGATTAATTGCATTGTCGCGATCGCTCGTATCCAAACGATTCCCTGGAAGACTGTGATCTTTCAAACCCAAGGGTATAATGTCTTGGACTGTCGCCGTATCGATATTCAAGATGGCGATCGCATTATTTTCCTGAAGCGTCACAAAAGCCGTACTGCCATTGGGCGAAACCGCAATATACTCCGGTTCCACATCTTCGGCAACCGTTTTATTCGGGAAGATACGCACCCCTTCGGCTCGCAGGCTATCTTCCTGGCCATTGAAAGCAGTAAAATTTGCGGTTGCTACCGTTGCATTAGCCACCCCGCTGGAAATATCGATAATACTAATAGAACCTTCTGGATCTGTATTCCCCGGCTCCCCTTCATTAGCAACTAGCACTTTCTGCCCATCTGGAGTGAAAGTAACCATATCTGGCAATACACCAACGGTGACTGAATTGAGAAAATTGCCATTAGGGTCAAAAAAAGCAACTGCCCCTGGGGTTACCGCATCCGCATTTTCCACCGCCACAGCTACCACCCCATTGGCCACCGCGACGTTATTAATTCCAGCACCTATAGAGGGGTCATATCAAGTCCGAGGAATCAGCTAAAATAAAAAGGCACAGCATCAAACCTAGTCATGCCAAGACGAATTCAGATAGTTGCACACCATAGCATAGAGGAACTCTTCCAAGCTTATCAGGAAGCCAAAGAAGCTTGGAAGA
>NZ_JAQMUE010000091.1 GCF_028330985.1 Roseofilum reptotaenium CS-1145
GGTTCACTCCTTTCAATGTTGGTCTTCTTTGGCTCAAGAATTGATGGATTCTAAACCTCATAAGCGCTTATTTTTCCAGAAGGGATTAAAGGCTCTATCCCTTATACGGTCTACTCTTTAGCCCCCTTCTCACCCCTTAAGATAAAAGAGATATAAAACGTTGTTCAAGAGCCTTTCTACCATGGTAAGTTCTGATTCTCACCAATCTCCTTCTGCCGCTCCTAAAGACAGCATTTCAAAGAGACGGCGCAAGCCCTGGAAGTCAGGAGTGTGGCTCTTGCTGATTGCAATGGCTATTGTATCTGCCATGGAACCAGTAATCAGATCCTTAAACAATCACCTAACTGTCTTAACCAACTCCCTCTCTGCTATATGACTCCAGTTCAACTTGCTAGAAAAGGCTTTAAGGTGTTAGTCGATAACCTGGGTTATGTGGATTCCGTAAAATTTTGAGACTCTTTGACCCAGGCCATGGAGATTATACCGCAGAGCGTCATCAATGGCTCGATGAAATGAGTATGGATGATATCCTCGCGGATATTCACCAGCGTCAAAAACAGTCTCTTTCCGATACTCAATCAGATTAAACTATAGGCGATCGCGATCCTCTCGAATTAACACCATGCTATCCCTCAAGCCAAACTCCTCTGGGTTAACTCTAGGACGAGAGCGAATTCTGTGCAAAATATCGGACATCGACTCCATCTCAGGTACGGGTTCAGTTATAGTATGATTCGCATCCAAAGATTGTGCTAACACATGAATGACTGCCTCCTTCTCTCGCAGTAACTCTTCTAAATCTCTTGTCGAACAATTCCCACGCCTTATCCAAATCACCTTGGGTGGAAATCCTAATAAGATGCTTAGTTCGCTAAAATCTGCATCTTTAGTCACAATCAGATAATTATGTTGACCAGCATAATCCCAAACTTCGCGATCGGGCACAGAGGCTAATCCAAGCCTATCGACATGTATAGAATTAGGATAAATATCTGCCAGACGATCGACTAATCGAGGCGAGATATTTTGGTCAAATAACAACATGATTATTCAACGCCTACCATCAATCGCTCCCGTTGAGCCGCAAAACTTAAACAAGCTAAAATATCCTCCTGGGTCAGATAAGGAAAATCCTCTAGTATCTCTTCATAGGTCATCCCAGAAGCAAGATATTCCAGGACATCATAAACCGTAATTCTCATGCCTCGAATACAGGGTTTCCCTCCCCGTTTCCCCGGTTCAATGGTGATGCGGTTTGCAAGGTTTGCTGGTAACATAAGGGTTTGGCTCACTATACAGCCGTATCGTCTTCTGAGAGATCTTAGCCTAGATGGGGAGCGATCGCATCCGAAAACAACGTTAAGGATATTGTTGGCATGGAATTTAAATCATATTGTGGTCTTACTCCTGCTCACCCTATCTGCTGACTTCCATGATGTTGCACTTAACAACTCGCTTGAGCAACTGGTCTCTCTATAGCTTCACTTTACTCGGACTGCTGACCGATAGAAGTCCAACCCTGGGTCAAATGCACCCTACCCCTCCCCTGAACCTTCCCCAAGCCCTCCAATTGACTATTGATGGAGTCAGTTCCTTAAGAAATCCCCATCTTTACGATCAAATTCTCACCATTGAGTCACCCCAAACCTTCACCGATCCAAGTCAATGGATTACGGTTGGTTGTTCTGGAGATGAGGGCAATGTTTTTGTAGTCAAAGGACGGGGCGGATTACCGGAAGATCCAACCCAAACCTTAAATCCATCGACCCTTTGGTCAGATTTACGATTTCATTTGCCCGGAGAAAATCCACCCAATCCCGATGATTCTCGAACGTCTTTTCAACGACCTCAACCCATTTTAGAAGCCCAAGGATGGATCGTGAATCACCATAGCAATATAGAATTAGTTGCTGATTCACTCTCTCCTCCGGCTCAATTGGGTATATCTTCCCAGCCTTGTCAATAGAAGATTAGAGGAAAAAGAAATGGTTAGATTTTGGAGTCGAAATAAACTATTTCAGGGCTATAACGGTTGGGTACGCTTCCTGGCGATCGCCCTGGCTGTGGCTCTGCTCGTTATCATAGGAGTGCCAGCACTGGGGGAACAGCCGCCGAGGATAGGGTTGGCAACGACCGAGACGACTGATTTAATCGAGCAGGGTTGTCAATTGTATGAACGACAACAGTATGAAGAGGCGATCGCCGTTTGGCAAGAGGCTCTGAACCAATCTGAGCATAACGGTGAAAGTGCGAACCAAGCCATTGCCCTCAATTATCTTTCTCTCGCCGATCAAGGTTTGGGCAACTGGGAGAGTGCCACAACTCGGATTGATAATGCCCTGAAACTCTTAGAGCAATTCCCTTCAGAATCTCGTATTCTTGCCCAAGTTCTCAATACCCAAGGGCAACTGTATCACAGTCAGGGACAATTTGAAGCGGCCCTATCTGCTTGGGAAAATGCAGAACAAGCCTATCGCCAAGCAGGAGATGCAGAAGGAGTCATCGGTAGCCAACTCAATCAAGCTTCAGTTTTGCAACATTTAGGGCTGAATGGGCGATCGCAAGAACGTCTCCATTCTCTCCTCCAACGCCTAGAAAATCAACCGAATAGCCTCCTGAAAGTACAAGCCTTGAGAATGTTGGGGATCAGTTTGCATTTCAGCGCTCAGTGGCGAAATGCAAAACAATTACTCGAAGAGAGCTTTAATCAAAGCCAGAATCTTAACTCTCCTTCTGAAACCGCTCAAAGCTTATTGAGTCTGGGGAATCTGGCCAAAGATCTCAACCATCCCCAAATGGCACTAGACTATTATCAACAGGCGATCGCCACAACTCAAGATCATCTCCTGCTCAAAGTCCAAGCAACCGCGAATCTGCTGCGGCTTCATATCCAACAACAAGCTTTTGCTGAAGCCCTAGAACTGATCCCCCCCTTGAAAGCGGATCTTGCCCAACTGCCCCTCAGCCACAGTAGCATTCACGCTACCCTCAACGTTGCCGAAAGCCTTTGGAGACTATTTGACCTTCAACCGCAATCTGACCCCACGCTTCTCGAAACTGCTACCCAACTAACGACCCAGGCTAGACAACAGAGTATTACCCTCAAAGACCCTAGAGCGCAAGCTTGGGCAACTTTGCAACTGGGCAAATTCTCTGCCGAAAACGAAGACTGGGAGAGTGCCCTAGAACTCACCCACGAAGCCCTCTTTATGGCGCAAAAAATAGGTGCGGCTGACTTGCAAGCGCGAGCCAATTGGCAACACGGACAACTCCTGGTTCAACAAGAAGATCGCGACTCTGCCCTGGTTGCCTATCGCTCCGCAGTTGATAGCCTAGAATCGATTCGGGGTGAGGTAGTAGCGACAAACCCAGAACTTCAATTCTCCTTTACGGAAGATATCGATCCACTCTATCGAGGATTAATTGGTCTGTTGCTCCAAGGGGATGAAGATAGCGAACTCGAGCTGAAGAATGTACAAGAAGCCCGTGACATGCTCGAATCTCTGCAACTGGCAGAATTAGATTATTTTTTCCGTGAAGCGTGTCGAGCGAATCGACCGAAGCCCATTGATGAAATTGACCCGAAAGCAGCCGTTATTTATCCTATTATTTTACCCGATCGCCTGGAAGTCATTCTCACTCTTCCTGGTAATATCCAGCAACACTACTCTACCTCCATTCCCCAACCAGAATTAGAGGAGCATTTACACGAAATGCGTCAAGCTCTGCATCCTGCTTATGGCAATTTAAAACGGCTTAAGCTTTATCAACAGGCTTACCATTGGCTGATTCAACCCGCAGAGAGTGCCTTAAAACAACATAAGATTGAAACCTTGGTGTTTGTTCTTGATAGCCAGTTGCAAAATCTGCCCATGGCTGCGCTCCATAATGGAGATCGCTATTTAATTGAAGATTATGCGATCGCGCTGACGAAAAGCTTGAAACTGATCCAATCTCCGCCTCTAGAGCCAAACCAGTTAAAAGCCCTTACTGCTGGACTCAGTGAAGCTCGCCAGGGATTTCGCTCACTTCCCGGTGTTGCTTCAGAAGTGGAACAAATTGGTCATGAGATTAATACTCGTGTGTTGCTCGATCGGACATTTACGGCTGAGGAACTGAAAAAAGCAATTCAGGATACTCCCTTTCCCATCGTTCATTTAGCCACGCATGGTCAGTTTAGCAGCGATGCAGAAGAGACGTTTATCTTAACCTGGGATAGTCAGATTAATGTTCGAGAACTCGATACGTTGGTCAAGTCGCGATCGCAACCGTTGCAAAACCCCATTGAATTACTCGTACTGAGTGCGTGCAAAACAGCACAAGGAGATGAGCGGGCAATTTTAGGATTAGCAGGGGTTGCCTTGCGATCGGGGGCTAGAAGTACTCTGGCTACCTTATGGGCTGTCCGCGATCGATCCACTGCTGAGTTTATGGTTCATTTTTACCAACATTTAAATCAACCGGGAATGAGTAAAGCCAAGGCCCTCCAACAAGCTCAAATTAACCTATTGCATAGCAAATATCATCATCCCATCTACTGGGCACCTTTCGTAATGGTCGGCAATTGGATTTAAATCTATGATCCTCTAACTCAATTGAGAAACAGTCAGAAAAACCCCTCTAAATCCCCCTTAGAAAACGGATTTTTACTGCCTTTTCTAAGGGGTTTTGAATAATAAAAACATGCTACATAAAATGCGAAAACTACTCTTTTTTCTCTTCAGGAAAATACTGAAATCGTAAGCATCTTGAATTAACCCGTGTGCTATTTCCAAAAATAAAAATACCGAATCCAAATCGGGTGTATTCTCCATATTTAAGGGACTAGAAAACGCTCCTAGTTTGTATTAAACCCCCAAAATTTTTCCGATCGTTAAAGTAAGCATAATATCCCATTAACCTTAACCCCTTAATTTCTTAGACAAGGAATTAACTTTAGGAGCATTAACTCGTGGGACTCATTAATGGGACGGTTAACAATGACATTATTATCGGAACTCCACAGAATGATGGTATTAATCTGCTAGCTGGCAACGATCTAGGGTTCGGATTAGACGGTAATGACTTCATTTCTGGTGATGAAGGCATTGATATTTTAGTGGGGAATCGAGGAGACGACACCTTAATCGGGGGAGCAGGCAATGACTTCCTCTTTGGCGGCCAAAATAGCGATGTTCTCTTCGGTGCAAGCGGAAATGATAGCCTAATTGGGAACCGAGGCAATGACCAACTCAACGGCAATACTGGCGATGATGCAGTCTACGGCGGACAAGGGAATGATGTGGTTCGGGGCGGTCAAGGAAACGATGCAGTCTTTGGTGATATTGGTAACGATGTTCTATACGGCGATTTAGGCAACAACAGCTTAACGGGAGGGGCAGGTCAAGATATCTTTGTTGTTGGCGTTGGCGTACAAACTCTGATTGATTTTAGCAATGGTTCAGACCGAATTGGGTTAGCCAGTGGAGTATCGTTTAGCAACTTAACTATTGCTCAAGGAAGCGGAACCAGTACCGTTATTCGTGATACTAGCGGACAAATTATCGCCACTATTCAAGGCGTAAATGCTGACCAAATTGACAGCAGCGACTTCACCACTAACAATACCCCTATCCCCACTCCTTCTCCAGCTCCAACCCCTATCATCACTCCCAGTCCTAGTCCTTCTCCGACTCCAACCCCTGGGCCAGTGAGAGGCCCGGTGACCTTTACCTTACAACTGTTGCACACAGCAGACCAAGAAGCGGGTTTACCGGCTATTGAGGATGCTGTAAACTTCTCAGCCGTCCTCAATGCTCTAGCTGATGACTTTCCCAACACCCTCAAACTCACGTCTGGAGATCTCTATATTCCCGGGCCCTTCTTTAGCACCAGTGCCGAAATTTACCGAGATGGCAATGGAGATGGTCAAGGAGGAATTGGAGATATCCTGATTAATAACGCTCTCGGCTTCCAGGCTGCTGCACTCGGAAACCATGAATTTGATTTTGGCCCTGGTACGGTACAAAACCTCGTCCAAGCCGACAACACCATTACCACAGGTGCAGGTATAGGAGCCAATGGATACCTGGGGACACAGTTCCCCTACTTGAGTAGCAACTTGGATTTCAGTACCGAAGCCACTCTCAGTGGTTTAGTCGTTTCCTCAGCCCAAGCTCCCCAACCCAATAGCATCAGTAAAAGTGTCGTTCTCAACGTCGGTGGAGAGCGCATTGGAGTCGTCGGTGCAACCACCCCCACCCTCGGCACTATCTCTTCTCCCGGAGGCGTTGGTGTTAACCCAGCTAACGCTAATGATATCAACGCTCTGGCTGCCATTATTCAACAAAGCGTTGATGAATTAGTTGCACAAGGCATTAACAAAATTGTCCTACTGGCTCACATGCAGCAGATTAGTATTGAAGAACAACTGGCTGGTTTGCTCAATAACGTTGATATTGTTATGGCTGGTGGCTCTAACACCATTCTTGCCAATGCTGACGATCCCCTGCGTGCTGGAGATACCAGTGCCGGAGTCTATCCCAAGCCATTTACTTCTCCTAGTGGTGAGCCAGTTTATGTGATTAACACTGATGGGAATTATCGTTATGTAGGTCGTTTAGTTGCTGGGTTTGATGCCAACGGAATTATCAGCCAAGTGCTGGATGAAAGTGGTGCGTATGCAACGGATGCAGCAGGAGTGAACCGAGTTTATGGTAGAACGGTCAATCCTCAAGATGTGGCTGACCCCACTGTAGTGGCGGTCACTCAGGCGATCAATGGCATTGCCACAGCTAAAGACAGTAACCTTTTTGGTAATACGAGTGTTTTCTTAGAAGGACGGCGCTCTCAAGTCCGGACAGAAGAAACGAACCTAGGCAGTTTAACGGCTGATGCCAACTTAATTGTCGCTCGCCAAACTGACCCCACGGTAGTGGCTTCTCTGAAAAATGGGGGAGGCATTCGCGATAATATCGGACAAGCGATTATTCCCCCAGGAGGAACTGGAGGATTAGAATTTTCTCCTCCTCCTGCTAATCCCCTCGCCAATAAGCAAGAAGGGGATGTCTCCCAACTCGATATCGAGAATACCTTACGGTTTAACAATAGTCTGACCATTGTTCCTCTAACCGCAACACAACTCAAAGAAATCGCCGAACATGGAGTTTCTGATACTGCACCAGGAAATACTCCCGGACGGTTTCCCCAAATTTCTGGCATGGCGTTTAGTTTCGATGCCTCTCAAGCTGTCAACAGTCGAGTCCGCTCTCTCGCCATTAAAGATGACCAGGGGAATACAGTGGATGTAGTTGTCGAAAATGGCAGCATTGTGGGAGACGCTAGCCGCACTATTAAGGTGGCGACTCTTGGTTTCCTGGCGGGTGGAGGCGATGGCTATCCTTTCCCTCAAGGCAATCAAACTCCCTTACCTGAGGCCACCACAGGCAACGCTACTTTCACCACTGATAACCGGGAACAAGATGCCTTAGCCGAGTATTTAGCCGCTAACTACAGTAATACTCCCTTCAATGTGGCTGAAACTGAGCCTTCTGGAGATACTCGGATTCAAAATATAGCCAATGCTGCCGATACAGTTCTCAACGGAACGAGCGTCGGTATCGCGGGAGATGGGAACAATACGATTACTGGCGATAATAATGCCAATGTGTTAGTTGGTCACTCTGGTGTAGATAATATCACCGGCAATGGAGGTAATGATATCATTGCTGGCGGCTTAGGCAATGATAATCTCACGGGAAGTGGTGGTGATGATGTCTTCGTGTTTGCTACTCCTGGAGATGGCAGTGATACCATTACTGATTTTGGTAACGGTTCAGATACTATCCGCGTGTTTGCCTCTCAGTTTACTGGACTCACTGCTGGTGCGACTCCCACTCTTACCCTGTCTGGAACCCCTGTGGGAACGACGGCTCAGTTCCTCTACAATGGTGGCATTCTCAGTTTTGATTCTGATGGTACGGGAGCAACGGCAGTGCAGACTCTAGCAACGCTAACGGGTTCTCCAGCTTTAGCAGCGAGTCAAATTGTAGTTCTGTAAGAGGGCACTATTCAACTCTATAATCTTGCGATCGCGGCCAGGAGCTGATTGGGTTCAGGCTCTTAAGGATAGAGATCGGTCCATGGGGGTGATCTCTATCCTCTTTTTCTGTAATTTACTTCACCTATTTCTACCTATTGAGTCACTTAATAAACGGACATCAGACACTTCTAATGGTGATAAGTTTCACATCAAAAAAACATCTGCATCACTCCTTTCTCTAGGAAAAATAGCGATGATAAAAGTGTCGAGAGGGAAACACCTCACTACCACTCTAGGAGTTCATCAATGTCTGCTGTATCTACCATTAAATCCACCTTGATCACTTCTGCTGTTATCCTTACTTCTGGTGTTTTATTTAATCCTAATGCGGCACAAGCGGCGGCACTCAAGGGAAGTTTCCAAATCAATAGTGCTGACACGACAATCAACTTAAATAATAAAGGGATTGATTTCACGAATGAGCTAACCGATCCCCTAGGGGAAGTTGGAATCACGTCTGCAACTGGAAGCTTTGAGGACTTTGGTAGTGCTTTTATTAAAGATATCAACTTCTCTGAGAGCAGCATCGAAAACTTTCTAGATTTAAGTGCGGATGCACCTGGAAGTAATAGTGCTGATGGGATCTCTACCTTTGATTTAACCAGTCATTCGGGATTACAAGTTAGTCAAACTGTTTCTGGTATTCTAGGTATTAACTTCGGGTTTTCTGGACTTTTCACCAGTGACGATAATCAAACTTCCTTGGGAACAGGAGTTCTCACCTTCCAGTTGGCTGAAGCTGGGATTACTGTTGAAAGTTTTCAACGTCGGTTAGAGGACGGCGAAACTTTTGAGGGCATTACCTTCTCTGGCGCTGCACTTACCGTTCAACCTGTTCCAGAATCTTCCACTACAGTTGGATTACTAGCAGTGGCAGGAATGGCTTCCTTCATGCTCCGCAAGCGGTTAGCCTAAAGTCTATGTTCTGATTTCCTGAACTCATATAAGTTTGCTCCTTTCTGTATTGTGTGCCCTGCTAAAAGCAGGGTTTTTTATTGATTCAATGATTCAATAGATTAGAGTGCATAGATATCTCGTCCTCGTCCCAAGGCATAGCGCAGGGAGTGAGGTAAGTCTTTGCTCGATTGGGTTAAGAACAGCAATAAACCTAAAATGAGAATGAAGGTAATACAGATAAAGATGCTTTGATAGGAAAAGGCTTGGGCAATCATACCAGCGATGGGTCCAGCGAGGGCGATTCCTAGATCAAAACCTCCTAAACACAGACCAAATAAGCGCCCTCGTTCATGGGGATAGGCGCGATCGGCGACAATGGCGGAAGTGGTGGGAATTAAGAGACCAAAACCGGCTCCTTCGATGCACCCAGAAAGTAAAAAGAGCCAGGTTGTATCGGCGAAGGTGAGCATAAACATGGAGATCCCGTAGAGGGAGATGCTGAGGGTGATAAAGATACCTCGGCCGATGCGATCGCTCAAAGGGCCAGCTACCAAACGAATGCCGAAACTGGTAATTGCAGCAGCGGTAAAAAACAATCCAGCATTAAAGTTGACTCCGGTTTCCTGAATTAAGAGGGAAATAAAGGCAGTCATGGCTCCAAACGCTAGACCCACATGCAAAAGAACCAGACTTAAAATCCGAATTCGGGGACTCAGGAGTAAGCGCCATAATCCAGGTTGAATAGCCGTTGAAGAGTCTGTTTTGTGTGAATCATCGGTTCGCTTGTTTTCTTGGACTTGAGTCATAATTAAAAAGGCCAGGAATCCAAAGCTACCAGTTAATATAAACAGATACTCATTACCAAAGGCTTGCTGTACAAATCCCCCTAAAGCTGGGCCAAAGGACACACCAACCGGATTAATCAAGCTCATGTAACCCAGAACTTCACCCCGATTTTTAGGGGGGGTCAGATCGGTCACCAGAGCAATATATCCGGTGGTAAAAGCGGCTAAACTAATGCCATGGAAACTCCGCACCATCATCAGGGAGGGAACAGAGTGTACTAAGAGATAACAGAGGGGAGCAAGACCACAAACGGCTGTACCAATGAGGATCACTCGTTTACGACTGTGGCTATCGGCGATCGCTCCAATGTAAGGCCGAGCTAATAATAGACCAATGGCAAAAGCTCCCATGACAAAGCCTAATTGTTGATCCGCTATCCCCAGCGATCGCAGATAAAGCGGTAAAGTAGGCAACAAAGAGCCGATACTTGACCAAAACAGCAAACCCGCTGCGAACATCAACAGCAGGTTTCTTCGTTCACTGGCGCTCAGGGTTAGAAAGACCTTCATATATTCCCCTAGGATCAACCCTTCTTAGTATAATCATGGAGTCCCTATCCTGGGGGGAAAAGAAAAAAACAGGGCAATCATGCCCTGGGAGTGAAGATGGAGTTGGAAACGATGGAAACTACAAAATCTTGTTAGACAACTTGGCGAGAAACTAGCTTTTCTAAATCAGCTTGCGTTTCTTGAAGGAGCTGTTCGCGACTATCAGCAGCATGTTTATAGTTGGGGAGGAGATTACGAGCTTGTAGCGCCATGTGAAGCTGGAGATGGGCCACGTACTCACTGAAGTCTTCACGATGCAAAGAGTTTTGGGTTAGGTTCCGCTCTGAAGTCAAGGTGTTCTCCTGCCGTTATGCTCTTAGGGTTTGCCAACACGATAGAGCCTACCATGGCTTGATTTTTACAGTGAACCTTTTGCAATGAAGCTTAATGATCGCCGCCAAGTTTCGTTACAAACTGTAATGCTAGATCTCAGGGACAACCTCAACAAACCCTTACAGCACTTTTCGATGTTATATAGTGACATACTCCCGACGCTCTACCTGAAAGGTAGAGCACGGGCTTCTCCATCTAGTCTTGAAAACTAGACTTCGCGTTTTTTAGTGAGGCGATACCCAACCCCACTTTTTTAATCAAAATCCCAGAATTGACATCCCTTGGCATTGAAGCCTGACAATAGAGGTAATTGTGCCAATGGTCTGACAATTTTTTAGGAACTCGATTGAGACAAATCGCACAATGTTGAGACGTTCCAGAAGGATTAACTTTCACAACTTTCCGCCCAGCTTTTGCGGCTGAGTGCGGAAGGATATTGTCTAGGAATCGACTTATCCCAGCATCGGCGAAACTTTTATTCAATCCCGATTTTGCTGATTGTCCATTGGGAAGATATGTCTCATCTTCAGCTTTCTTGGGCTTGTTTTTCCGAGACAGATTGGCGATTTTCAGATCTTCCATAAAGATCACTTGATAAAGCGATCAAAAACCAATTTTACTCTTTTCACCATGTCCTGAAGGACTTGAGAGTGAACTTCTTTATACTCAGGCTTTTCTTTCTTCAGGTTGACTAGATCTCTTTTTTGAGCATAATATTCAGGATTGAGTGACTGTTCTGATTATAGAATAGAGTCATCATAAAAGACGACTTTATCTCAAGTGGCAGAGCGGTTTCTGACCTTAAAGCCCATTTAGTGCTGACAACCCAAGTTCATTGCCAATTTGAAGTCAGTCTCTAGTCGGAAGCTTAGATCTGAGTGTGCCGAAAAGATTGGTCAGTTTTACAGAAAGTCTGTTTTGTGGAATGAATCTTATTTTATTGCTAGTTGCGGAGGGGCGACTATTTCAACTTTGAAACGATATATTGAACAACAAGGTCAGAAAAAAGATGGAGAAGGACGGGGCATCGTAGACGCGAAGCAGCTTCTCGAAGAGTACCCCTTCCTTCTCCCGTCTCTCATCCCGACGCTCTACCTTCGGTAGAGCGCGGGGCTTCCTGCCGTCATGCTAACCGAAATTCTCCTTGAGAGTGCCTTCCCATGAAAAGCGTGAAGAATGGTCACTATAGTGTGAAAAATGGTTTTCCGATTACCCATTACAGCGCTTTGTGCAGTAATTATGGCCTTCACTTTCATAGGGGTGGGGCAAGTTCACAGAATTAATGGTGAGTTTCTCAGGGGGGTGACAACAGGCTTGAATCTAAGCTACGCTTGGCTTTGAGCATTTAGGATGTCAAAAAAAAGCCAGAGATTTTTTGGGCAAGTAACCCTCTAACCTGATGCTATGGTTATGAGATCGCGAGCTTTCAGTTGAAGTTTTCAGCAAAATACCACCGAAAAAGGTGGCTATAGCGAATTTTGAGCTGCCTTGTCACCCCTTGAGAAAGGTGAGTTTCGTCGTTCCCCGCGTCTTCGCTTCCCCATGCCCCTACACCCACACCTTACCGATGTATACGAGTCAACACTTCGGTAATCTGACGATCTTGGACGACA
Organism: Roseofilum reptotaenium CS-1145; assembly: GCF_028330985.1. NCBI lineage: Bacteria > Bacillati > Cyanobacteriota > Cyanophyceae > Desertifilales > Desertifilaceae > Roseofilum > Roseofilum reptotaenium. The sequence continues at coordinate 12,318 of NZ_JAQMUE010000091.1, forward strand.
AATGCTTCAAATGTGCCTCTAGGATTACTGGTAATAAAGGGAAAAGGACTACGTTTGTGCGATCCGACAAACACATCAATCTGATTACCCTTAATGGCACTGCCTACATCTGCCGCAAAGAAATAGCCATCATGGAGAATCATCTCTCCATTGGGAAGTCTGATCTGCTGTCCTCTGGCCGCAGGAATATAAATGACAGAGCCTAACGGAATTCGTTGGCGATCGACTGCTATAGTCCGATAAGGGACTAAACGATATCCACCAGCCCCATCTCCATGGGGGCCCCGAGCCAAACCAAAACGTACTCGCCCTGTCTTTCGTAGGGTTGCAGGGGAAAGACTCTTAAAATAGGCGGAACAATCCATTTGTACCGTCTGCCCTCGACCGGCAAAATTATAAGTAGTTAATCGTCCCCATCGGTCTTGGACTTGAACTGTACCTTGGAGGGCAGCATAGCACCAATCTCGATGGGAAAGATAGGCTAGAGGGCGACCGGATGGATCGAGCAGAGGATAACCGTTTGTGATTTCTTGTGCTTGATAAATATGGTAATAGGTAGACCACAAAGATACAGCGCGGCCAGTAGTCGGGTGGACGGAAGGGTTGAGAGTCACCCAATCTGAGCTAGAGAAAGAAGATTGAGCTGCATATCGCTCCGATGAATGGGTAAACTGGGGGCTACTCCAGGCTGGACGCATCAAGTTGGAGGTACAAGCTAAGGTGACAGCTAAAGTCAGAGGGGTCAGTTTACGAATCATATTCATGAGGGATGGACTAGGACGGCTGATGTGAAGATTCTACGGTAACTCAAGGTTGGATTCCGGGCGATCGCCAGCAGTTCTCACAGGAAAGAAAATCCTTTATTAAAATATTTTAATTTTTCCTACAAAGTAACTCCAAAAATATCAATAAATCACAATCTTTACACAACCCAAGTTTTTTAGTTCATACTCAAAAAGACTTCAGGCTCCTCAGTCCCTTCATTACCGATTAATTTATCAGGCTTAGATCCATGAAAGTTAAAATGATTTTACCGGCTTTAACCGAAGCCCTTAGTCCCCATTGGCGGCCGATTAAATATTCCCTATTTCCCCCTTTAGGTTTGGCTACAATTGCCTCATTTTTTAGTCCAGAAGATGAGATTGATTTACAGGATGAGCATGTGGAAACCTTAAATTTAGACGATCGGCCAGATTTAGTGATTATTCAAGTGTATATCACTTCGGCTTATCGAGCTTATGAATTAGCCGATCGCTATCGTCAAAAAGGGACGTATATTGTTTTAGGAGGATTGCACGTCACGGCCTTACCGGAAGAAGCAAAAGAGTATGCCGATACAATATTTTTGGGGCCAGGAGAGGATACTTGGCCGCGTTTTTTAGCCGATTTTCGGGCCGGTCATCCCCAAAAGAGATATGTTTCTCAAGAACGAGATTTACTGAGCGCTCCTCCCCTTCGTCGAGATTTAATTAAGCGCAATTTATATCTAGTTCCCAATTCTATTGTGGTTTCTAGAGGTTGTCCCCATCATTGTGATTTTTGTTATAAAGATGCGTTTTTCCAAGGAGGGAAATCGTTCTATACTCAATCGGTCGATCAGGCATTAGTAGAGATTGAACGGTTACCTGGACGTTATTTATTTTTTCTAGACGATCATTTGTTTGGCAATGCCAAATTTGCCAGGGATTTATTTACTGGTATGCTGGGCATGAATCGCATTTGGCAAGCAGCAGGAACGATTCAGGCTGTCTTACAACCCCATCTGTTGGAATTGGCGGTTGAAAGTGGTTTGAGAAGTTTATTTATCGGGTTTGAAACCTTAAATACTAATAATTTACGCCAACAGCATAAATATCATAACTTAAATCGGGATTATACGGCTGCTATTCGGCGCTTACAGGATTTGGGAGTGATGATTAATGGCAGTTTTGTCTTTGGGATGGATGAGGATGATGAGAGTGTTTTTGAGACGACGGTAGAGTGGGCTATTTCCCAGGGGATTGAAACGGCAACTTTTCATATTCTTACTCCTTATCCTGGTACACCGCTCTATGAACGAATGCTGAAAGAAGGACGAATTTTGACCCAAAATTGGGATAGGTATGATACTCGTCATGTGGTCTTCCAACCGGCAAAAATGAGTCCAGAAACGTTGGAAGCCGGTTATTGGCAAGCCTATAAGGACTTTTATCGGTGGAGTGCAATTTGGCAAGGAGCAGCAACCAAAACCAGTCTAAATTACCGCCTACGCCATTTAGTGTATGCTGGCAGTTGGAAAAAACTAGAACCGTTCTGGGATTGGGTGATTCGAGGTCACCAATTGGCGAAAATGATGCCGATTTTAGAATCGGTTTTACAAGGTTTCGATCGCGTTTCTACGCCTTGGAAGAGTCTCCATACTCAAGAATTCGAGAAATCGGCACAGTTCAGAACTTGATAGAGCCTCAAGCTATAGCGATTCTCTCTTGTGGAGAAGTACAGCTTGAAGTCTTAGACCTTAAGCAATGCGAGCTATTGCCTACTGCCAACTCCCCACTCCCGATAGTGCCGTTTCACAGTCGGCTGCAATTTGAGCTTTGAGAGCATCAAGGGAGGCAAATTTTTGTTCTGGACGGAGGAAGGATTCAAGTTCAACATGCAGGGTTTGATCGTATAAGTCTCCTGACCAATTCAAGAGGTGAACTTCGAGGGTTGGTTGCACCCCATCCACGGTGGGTCTATTGCCGAGGTTCATCACTCCCATCACGGGTTGAGTCTCTGTCCAGAGGGGGTTATAAACGCGGACGCTGTAGACTCCGAAGCGAGGTAAGAATTTTTGGGGAGGAACGTTGAGGTTGGCGGTGGGAAATCCGAGGGTACGGCCGAGTTGTTGTCCTTTGATCACTTTACCCTGAAGTTGGTAGGGCCTCCCAAGAAGCCGTTTGACTTGCAAGAGGTCACCATCAGTTAAGGCTAATCGGATTTGGGAACTGCTGATACGTCCTTCTTGGCAGTTTTGCAGAGGTGTAATAATCACTTTAATACCCCATTGAGCGGCGATCGCCGTTAAGTCCTCCACACTTCCGCGACGCTGATAGCCAAATCGAAAGTCTTCCCCAACACTAATGATCTTGGCTTGCAGAGATTCGACCAGAATTTGGCTGACAAATTCTTGAGGACCAAGATGAGCAAGCTGTTGGTTAAAGGGAACAATCACCAATTGATCCACCCCCATCTGATGCAGATAGGCTGCTTTTTCCTCTGGGGGGGTGAGCAGTAACTTTTTTTCTCCTGTTAAGACTTCTTGGGGATGCGGGAAAAAGGTGATCACACTGGAATAGAGGTCACGGCCAAAGTGCCCAGAACCGGCAATAGGTTGAATCACTTGTTGATGTCCCCGGTGAACTCCGTCAAAGTTGCCCAGGGCGATCGCCGTTGGCTTTAGAGCCGTTATCGGGGAAGCAATAGACCACACGCTTTACATTTCGCAATATGAAACATCCCTCTCATCGTAACAGGGAAATCTGATCAAAACTAATCAGAGTTCTCAGTTTCTGGGGGATCGGAGGCAGGCGCAACCAAAGTTAAGGATAATCCTTCCCTAGCCATCAAGCTATCGGGGAAGGCTTGGGCCACATCTTCACCAACCTTATCCAGAAATTCATCATTGTGAAGGGGGTCGTGATGAAAGATGACTAATTTCTTCACATTGGCAGCTTTAGCCACCTTGACCGCTTCTTGCCAAGTGGAATGGCCCCAACCCACTTTACTAGTCTTGGGATGATTATATTCAGCATCAGTATAAGTGGCATCATAAATCATCACATCGGCATCTTGAGCTAAGAATAAAACATTCTCATCCATGCGATCCGGGTAATGTTCTGTATCACTGACATAGGCCGCTGTATGCCCTTCCCAACTGACGCGATACCCGACTGCTTCCCCTGGATGATTCAGAGGGGCATTTTCAATAATCACATCATTGAACTTAATCGGTTTGTTGACCTGTATGTCGTTAAATACCAAGGTCGATCCCATCACTTTCAGGGGGACGGGAAAATTGGGGTGTAGCATTTGGTTATTTAAACGGTTCTCGATCGTTTCTCCATTGGGAGCAATGCAACCGTATATATTAAACGTATTACCAGGAATAAATGCTGGGGTAAAAAAGGGAAAGCCTTGAATATGATCCCAATGGGAGTGAGTAAAGAATAAATGAGCATCAATGGGCATATGCCTTAAGAGATATTGGCCTAATACCCGTAATCCTGTACCCCCATCAAAGATTAGACGATGACCGCCAACGCGCATTTCAATACAAGACGTATTGCCGCCATAGCGAACCGTTTCAGGGCCGGGGCAGGGAATTGAACCACGAACGCCCCAAAAATGAACAGTGAATTGTTGTTGTGTCAGAGACATAAGAGTTTACCGGATTCCACAACCTTTGAGCTAATGTACCACCTGCATGTTTTTCACTAGGGTAACCTGAGATGTGATGTTTCGGCTCTGGCCAAACCTGAGTCGATCGGAAAGGGTTCAATCAAGATCGTTGGCTGTACCGAAGACAGGGTAGGGTAGATGCAGCCTTTGATGGTTCAGATTTTCTAAGCCTGAAGAGCAAGTCAAGTTATAGTGTAAGGGAGTAATTGTAATATAGTTTTTGCGAATCGCTTGCACATCTGTGAGCAGGGGAGAAGCTGAAGAGCTTTGAGAAGGGGGATCTAGCACATCTTCAGTTAGTTCTCCAGCCAGCCAATAGTAAGTTTTTCCTCTGGGATCGATGCGTTTTTCAAACATTTCTTCATAGCGACGAGTCCCTTGACGGGTAATGGCGACTCCGGTAATCGCCTCAGCTTTGACCGGAGGAATGTTGACATTGAGCAACAGAGGAGCAAAGGGTTCGTTCTGTTTTAGAGCAGTGACTAAGGATTCGGCAAAGTTGGCGGCTACGCTGAAGTCTTGCATGGTATAACTGGTCAAACTGAAGGCGATCGCCGGGATTTTTTCGATTAATCCTTCCATCGCAGCGGAAACGGTTCCTGAATAGAGAATATCAGTCCCCAAGTTCGCTCCATGATTAATTCCAGATAGGACATAATCGGGTTTTTCCGGCAGTAAGGCTGCCAGAGCCAATTTAACACAATCCGAGGGTGTGCCAGAACAGGCCCAGGCTTTTACTCTCGGATCGAAGACGGAATCAATTTCTTCTGCACGGATAGGTTTATGTAAGGTGAGACCATGGCCGGTAGCAGACCGTTCCCGGTCTGGACAAACCACGCTCACCTGGTGGCCCGCTTTGGCTAACGTATTAGCTAAGGTGCGAATCCCTTGGGCAAAGATGCCATCATCATTACTGACTAGGAGTTTCATTCAAACAGTTCGTCAAAAAAGAGTTTCATCGCGACAAACGAACGGCGGGCACTGTCTGGATTATAGGCCGATCCTTTAGAGGGATCATTGCCCGCTTTAGGGTTAGTAAAGCTGTGAACTGTACCGCCGTAGGCAATTAGTTGCCAGTCTACTCCAGCTTGACGCATTTCTTCTTGGAATGCAGCTACTTCTTCGGGGGGAACGGCAGGATCGTCTGCACCATGTAAGACGAGAACTTTGGCTTGAATCTGTTTGGCATCTTCTGGGTTCGGGGTATCGAGTCCACCATGGAAGCTGACGACTCCCGATACTTCTGCTCCACTGCGAGCGAGTTCTAGAACGGTTGTACCGCCGAAACAGTAGCCAATGGCGGCGGTTTGTTTGGAGTTGGTGAGGCGATGTCGTTTGAGATAGGCTAAACCGGCTTGGGCGCGATCGCGCAATAATTGACGATTAGAACGATAATAGGTGGCCTGTTCCCTGGCTTCATCTGTAGTTTCTGGGCGAATCCCTAACCCGTAAATATCAGCAGCAAACGCTACATATCCCATTTCTGCCAGTTTTTCGGCTTGTTGTTTTTCAAACTCTCCTAAGCCTTTCCAAGCATGGATAATTAACACTCCCGGTCGTTGATTATTATTAGACCGGTCATAGGCTAGATACCCTTCTAGAACGGCATCGCCTTGTTGATATTCCACGACTTCTGTTTGAATATCTGTTACCATCGGACTTTGCGCTTGTCCTAAAGTAATGCCTCCTAAAAGCAAGGCACTGGTACACACTAAGGCCAGCAAGAGGGCGTAGAGTTGTTTTCGTAGTTTGTTCATAGGGGAACTTGTTTTAAAGGGAGGCTGCTTTATTTTAGACAGGAAATGCCAAAACACAAGCGATCGCCTATAATCCCTCATTGAAAAGAGCTATTGTCTAGCGCTAGGCAATAGCTTGCATTACTTAGAGTTTGAGGCTTCAAGCTGTACTTCCTAGACGAGAGAATCGCTAACGATCTACTCATTTGCTTGAAAAAGGTTAGTGAACACCTATAGAGTCCTAGTTACCTTTAGAGGACTCATAGGGTGAATGGGTATTGATAAACCCCCTAATTGCGTCCCGAACTGGAACACCTCGCTTATTCTTATAATAGACTTCACCACACTCAAGATAACATTCGGCCGCTTCAATGAGGTTTAGGCAACTTTCCGGATTGTCGATATCTTCGCTGATTTCTGTATATTCATTCTTCTGTTTGAGAATGTATTGATTATAGGGCTTATCCAGCAATGGCCGTAAGCGACCCGGTCGTTTGTCTCCTTGGAAGTGATTATTAAGATCGAAATCTAAACGGAGAATGTCTCCCCCTACACTATCAACGATTTGTTCGCAGATGACTTCTGAGTTTTGCGATCCAGGATTCAGGAACATATCGGCTAAATGCCTAGCCCAACCCAGCAATCCCCATGTTTTGATTTCTTCATAGTTGTAGGGACAAGTTGTATCCCCTGTACCAATGGAGAGGACAGCAATATCCTTCAATTGTAATCCATTCTGTTTTTCGATTAATAGAGCATGGGCGATCGCGATTAACGTCGGATTATTAGCGGAGACCCCACCATCGATATGAGGCAAGCTTTCTTCATCGTTATAAGGCAGTTCGTAGGGAGGGAAAAAGGTCGGAGCTGATGCTGAAGCGGTGCAAATCTTCCAGAGATCGATATTGTCGTACCAGGCTCCAGAGTCACTAGGATTATTGGCAAACCAGGTGGTATTACGAGAATACACATCATAAGCTGGAATCAGAATATAAGGCTTCACGATCTGGCTAATCTTCGGAGAACCTAACTCTGGGTGAATTAATTTTTTCTGCAATATTTTTGTCAAGCCTTGCTCGCCCTGTTCGTGGGGATATAACATATTGCTGCCCATAGCTTGACTTAATACTCGCCATTTACGCTGTTTGCGAACCGAGTCGAGGAAAATATTCTTTCCGTCTTCGAGGTAGACATCAATCATCTCTTGCGCCTTCATCTGACAAGCAATTGCGGCAGTGAGAATTGAGCCAGTCGATGTACCTGTAACTAAGTCAAAGTATTCGTGTAGCCCTTGTCCTTTAGTCTCTCTTATTACCGTTTCTACTTCTTGCAGCAGTCGTGCGGATAACACTCCGCGAATACCACCGCCATCTAAACTTAGAATTTTGAAGGTCATGGTTGTCTTCTTCCAATAACAAGTTACTTAAAGATCCTTGATGTATCCAGTCCTGTATGATTTGAGTGAGAAAATCTTCAATCCACATCTAAACATTTTAAATGTGGATTGACTGTCAGATTAGTTTTTTAGAGTGCAAAGCGGGGAGCTATAGGAGCAAAATGGGGAGTGGGAGGAGGGGACAACTCACAATCTGAACACCCGGAACCGTAAAAAAAGATCCTCCTGGATAGTCTCTAGAACAGTCTTCCTTAGTGTCAGCTTGTATTGGAAGTTTCATTTTGTTCTCCTAATTATTTAGATAATTACACTTCAACTTGTCATTCAATGATGGCAGGAAGCTAACAATGATTAGCAAATTGATTGCAATATGTGGTCTAGATTAGACCACAGGCAGACAAGCAACGCGCTCTGGAAAATCCAGCAAAAAGATGACATCCGCAATCAATGGGTTCTGAAAATTGTGCCGGTTCGTTGCAATTGGGTTTAGAACCGCGCGCGAATTTATATTGTTGTCGCAACTTTCCTTGACTGTCTTTATGAGAGACTAATACTAAGTCAAGATGGAAAATTTCAGCTCGGTTAACCGGTAGAGACTGATGGGGAGTTTTCATGTGATTTTCCTGCAATAAATTTCTAACCTGAGTTCGCATTCAGTAGCGTTTGAGCAACACAAAACTAGACATCTGTCGCCAAGTTTCCCAATCTTCTGGCGTTTGTAATTGGGCGAGTAAGGATGGGGGGAGGATTTCTCGGTGCAAGTGCTGCCCTTCTTCCAGAAGCGATCGCGATTCCACAGCTCTCCAACCATATGGCTCGAAGAACTCCGTGCCTGCTGCTGGTGCAAATTGCAACGTGGCTTGGCTCGAATCCGCAGCACCATTTATGCTGTTTTGGAAATAGCGCAACGCATGGGGCGAGGCTAAATCTGTTAGCCACCACTCAAAGGGAGACTGAGCATAAAGGTCGGTTGCCAGTGCTGCTACTTGCTCTGGAGTCAGATAAATCAGTAATCCTTCGGTTAGTACTAGTGCCTGTTTTGCGACCAGACCAACCGCTCGGAAGAATCTCTGCCGACTGACTGCGTCCGTCACATCCAAAGCAATGGACTCGAGTAAACATCTCGGTTGTATTGCAGCCAATTTTTTGACTTTGTAATTGAGGATAGCTGGCTCATCACAGTCGCTCCAAGACAGAGTAGCGGACAAAGGCAGCCGATAAGGTCTGGTATCGAGTCCTGCACCCAGGTTCAGTAAGGTATCGACCTTTCCGGCTGCGATTATTTGTAGAATCAACTCATCCATGACAGCAGTACGGACAGCACAGCCCGATGCTCCTGTTGTTCCTCCGGGCATTGCCTGGACTAGGGTTTGACCTCGCTCCCCAGCTAAAATTTGGGCGTAGGGATCTTGGAAGAGGGCATCTGGGCGATCGCTTTCCAGAGCACGATAGGCAGCAGTCAACAAGGCCGTATCGGACAGAGATGCAACAGGTAAAGAAGTCAGAGTCATCGTGTTGTGAAAGTAATGGCAGTTCTGGGGCAGTTTGAGGAATGCTCGATGGTTGCTAGCAAAACAACCACCGAGCAAGGGAGCGCGATCGGATGAGGGTTGACTAGTAATCCAGGCTAATCTGCTTCAACGCTAGATTAGAGTTGGGAAATTAGAAGTCTCTTAAGTAATCACCAATAAAAGCCTTACCAATTTCCATACCTTGTTCTACCAACATACCCCACGCTTTAGCTTCAGAAGTAGTTTCTCCTGCTGCTGCTGAGATTGCTGAAATTTTCCGTCCAATGTTAGAAAAAGCAGTGGTTTCAATAAAACGATGTTGATATGGCTTATTAGATTTGTCATGGTAAACCAAAAAGCGCAATGTTTTTTCGTTGTTCTGCCCATATTGAAAGCCATCATCAACTTGAATTTTATATCCACCCTTAACGAGGGGATTTTTGGATTCATTAGGCTCGCATTTTTCAAAGAATGCATCTGCTTCACTCGCTGACACAAATAAGCTCCCACTTGCTTTTTTGCCGTTAACTGAGTAGAGCAGAGGGATATATGGCTGTTCCCGATTTCCTAAATCTTGTTGCCATTTAATATTCACGTTTTCTGGCTCTTGGGGAGGATTGAATTTAATCCAATCACCTTTTTCAACAAGTTCTGCCATCAATTTGTCCTCAAATATAAGTATTTCAGAAGAGAGATAATGTTAATTAATCATTGTCTCTCTTCTATATCTAAGACGAATTTACTATTCTATTTTTTATTTTTTAGATTTATAGATTTTTCTATTAAAAGAAAAAAAAGGGCGATCGCCCCTATTGCCCCCTATACTATTGGTGAAGAGAAAAGGAATTTTCTTAGTCTTATAGAGCTTGCAAATAAAAATGGTACTGACTGCCATCATGTAAGAGTTCCATGTTGGCAAAATCGCTATTGGGTGGAGTATCTTCCAAAGTTAATTCCTTATACGAGCCACCATAGCCATACTCGTATTTGCTACCATTCCAGGCCCCTTGATAGAATGCGCTATTACTTCCCAGCTTAAATGCATAGATTCGATAAGTGTCGCCATCATTTAACATGGACCATCGAGACCAGTCAGTATCATGGGGAAATCCCGATACTGGATGGGCGGCAGCATAAGCATAGGCCTTTCCATCCCAAATAAACTCATACAGTTTAGTCGGGTTGCCCAGTTGTCGGAAGTAGAGGCGGTAATTGTTTTCTCCATACAGCATTGAGAAGCTATTGGTATCTGCATCTTCCGGAATGTTGGTTATGGTTAACTCGGGTTCTGAATCATGACCGTATTCATATTCGCGACCAGTCCATCCAAATTGATAGAGTTTATCCTGGCTACTCCCTTGGAAACAGTACAGTCGATAGGTGTCTCCATCATGGAGCATTGCCCAACGTCGCAAATTAGCATCCTCAGGTACTTTGGTAATGGATAAGTTTGCACTATCATCCTGTAAAAACTTATAGGAAGTAGTGCCAGAAACATAGACAGCTTGGTTAATAGAAGTCATGAATACTTTCCTTGCTTCTTTGTGATTGTGTTCTGTCTAACTAACGTTTTCCAGAGGTTGATTCTGAATTTCATGATTTATCACAAGACCAATTGAGGTAAGTTTAAAATCACAAAAAGAGCGATCGCACTCTCTTTTTTTTCGTGAGATGTGCGATCGCCTGCTGTTTTTAGCATGAGATAGGCAATTATCCTTAAAGCCCAATTAAGTTTATAACTTTAAGTTACCTACCTGTTGTAGAATACATATCTTCGTGCATATTTAAAGTCTGGATCTATTGGGTTATCCTTTACAAGGTCTGCTAAAGGAGTTCCGGTATATTTCTTTAACCATGAAAATATTTTACCCAATTTATAAGAGCTTAATTCAGTTCGTTCAACTAATTTTTTTAACTTTGGGTCATTCGGATTTTCTTTCAATGTTTTTAACATCGAGTTTTCTGTATCCCTCAAGGTTTTATAGTATCCTTCGCGCTCGATACGCGTAACATCTGTCTTGAGGATTTGTTTCATTAGCCCTCGCGGCGTACACTCTCTATAGATTTCTGTAATTTCGTCTGCAGCACATACCATTGATGAGTGGCGAAATCCAGCTATATATAGCTCGGCAGAACCCTTATTTTGTAAGATAGAGTCTTTATTGGTTTCAATCCACTGCTCCCATCGGGAGTCTAAGCGAAACTGTTCTCTAACATCAAAACGGGCTGTGTAAACTGTTACTGTAAATACAGATTTACCTCCAAAAAGTTTGTCCTGAATTTGCTGAATAACCCGATCTACACTCCAATTTGCAGGTAGACCCATCATGTCATTGGTATCGTCCTTTTCTTCTTGTCTGCCTTGTACGGGATCGACAGCTATGATATGAATGTTTGATACACAAGCCCATAATTGAGTATAATTGTCGGACTCTGCTGCTGCTAATAACGTAGTTAAAAAACCAATTATTCCAACAGCAGCGCCTCGGCTGTGTCCGCCAATTGTCAGTTCAACTTTGTCTTGGTCTTTCATTATTTCCAAGACCTTGAATATAGTGAGAGAACCTATCAGATGCTCCTCTTCTTGATAGCCTTTTATCATAGCAGTCGTACTGAGTCTGGTTTTCCTCCAGGGATTTATGCTTTCAAAAAAACCGCTCTCATCGTTTAGTTCTAGTACATCATTTTTCATTTCATCGGTGCCAACTCCAGATATAAAAAATGATGTACTATAGCCATCAATAGTATCTCCAAATTCTTTTTTTTGCTCGCTTTCTTTTGTTCCTGTACCACAGAACCATACCAAGATCCTTTCCATTTTAACTTTTACCTCTACGATTAAAATTGTTGGTAATAGTAGAGAAGGGAAAATAATTGATTGCTTTCGCTTCTCTGCTATTAAAACGATTCTCAGGTTAGATCTTTGAATTTTTGCATTTAGGGATTGGATTACTCTATTGACTAGTGAAGTTCGTCCTGTCGCTGCAGCACTCGAACATCATAAGGAGCAAGTTCGATGAGTTGGTTTAACTGCGAGCGTGCTTCCCCGACATTACCCAAAGCTATCAGGGCATCGTAACGCTCGATCGCCGCCACAATATCGTCAGGATAGCGTGCCAAAATGCGCTCATAGGCTTGCAGAGCCACCTCAGCAAGGTTTCTCTCCATCTGCACTCGCCCCAGTGCCAGCCAGTGAGACGGGTTTTCCGGCTCCAAAGCAGCGGCTGATTCAAAGAACCTCACCGCCTCCTCCAGATCCTGATTACACACCGCAATCAATCCGCGAATATGCCCTTGCGTCGGTTTATCGCGAACATGGGATAATCCCTGCTCGTAAACCCTTGCCGCCTCTACAGGTTGTGCCATCAACTGCAAGATTTTCCCCAACCTCAAATACACCTCAACCACTTGAGGTTGTCGCTCAATAACCCGTCGATATTGCTCAATTGCCTGCTGCCAACTTCCCGTTTCATAGAGCAAATTAGCTAATTTTAATCGCTTTTTCCATCCTGATGGATATTTCTCAATATACTGACTTAACGTCTTCAGTTTCTGGTTAATTCGGATGGGCTTTTTCTCCAAAACTAAATAAACTGGAGTCTCCATTCCCGAAGGCTGAGAAATTACAGCGACAGATGAGACACTTTGACGAGGCATGTGGCAGTAAGATGATAACTAATGGGTGGATTAATAGACCTGATATTGTTTGCACTCGGAGCATCAGACAAACTACATTTATCGACCGAAGTCTGATGATTTACCCCATCTCTAGAAGAATGCAACACAGAATACTTTTGCCCAGATAAATAGTGCTTTAAACGTTTCCTAAGACACTCCTTAGCCTCCTGAATTCGTTTGTACGCATTATCCTGAGAAATCCCCAAATCTTGAGCAATATCAGCACAGGAAACCTGGTGGTAGTAACGCAAAATAAAAAGCTGGCGTAGTCGCTCAGGAAGCATATTGATTGCCTGAACAATTGACCGGGATAGCTCTTCAGAGAGCAGGGTAGATTCTGGAGAAGTATAACTGATGAGAAGAGAGTCCAGAGAAATTGTTGCGATCTCATCAATATTCTCCACACCTATTGCTCTACGACGAGCTTGTCGATACTTGTCTATACAAAGATTATGAGTTAAGCGAGTTAACCAAGCCTGGAGATTCGTAATTTTATGGGCGTAATCGGGCAATGTCTTTCTCGCTTTGAGCATCGCTAAACTGAGCGCATCTTCTGCTTCATGACGATCATTGTTTAGCCAACGCAGACAGTGAAAATAAAGATACTCTTGATGACTTTGCCAGAGCGGCCAAAAGGCATTCATATCGCCTTCAGAAAGATTCTGTAACAGCTTTTCTTCTTCTACACTATCCAGAACCTTATTTCCACTTCTAGACCCAGAAAATGTGTTGGAAATTAGTCTTTTTCTCTGCATTACTATAAACCAATTTCGAGTTGAACTGCATGATTTTTTTTGCTTGACGATTGCGTTTTAAACTCTTTTCGTCGTCGCTTTGCTGCTGTAATACGCAATCTTTGGCGACGAGATAACCCCAATTTTTGTAAACAGCGGCACATAGCGGTAGGACTCACCCCATTTCCTGTAGTCTGTGTAAATAATTCGCATAGCTCGACCAAGGTAGCATCTTGATGTTTTGCAACTAGATCTTTCACTTGTTCTTGAGCCTCAGCATTGCTGAGATAACTGAATTGGGGTTTTCCTCTGGGTTTGGGATCTACATTTCCTTCTGTTTTTTGTTGCTTGACCAATTTTTGAACGAGACTTCTACTAACGGAAAATCTGGCAGCAACTTCTCTAATTGAGCTTTTTTCTACCAAGTGAGCTTTGACAATTTTTTCTCGTAGATCCACTGAATAAGCTTTCATTGGTGATAAATTTTAATTCGGTTTTGTTGTTGTATTATACTGGGCATTGTACATCACAACAATAAATGTGACAGTCTAGAATCAAACAAGACTGGACTTGATCTCCAGTCTTCTGCACTCAATTTTTACGGTTGAAAGAATCTGCCCCAACCACTTCCTTGGCCCTCAACTGTCCAGCGATGTTCCATTTCATACTTACTGTAGATAGCACCATGGCCATTGTTAACTGGGCCGGTATAATTATCATTTAGAGAACCATAAGGATCATTAACAATAAAATCACCATTTTCAGTGCATCCCCGTACCACAATCATATGTCCTCCACCCGCAGGATTTTCAGTTGTCCCTCTATGCAAAATACCCAGTACCATTGGACGGCTAGCTGCGAGTTCTCGATACACATCATCAAAATCTAGATTGGTATTCCAAGTGCTAGAGAGACCGAAACTGGACAAAGCTTGCTCTTGAACTGTGTGATCAGTGGTATCTCCATATTCAAAAACAACTTTGATATAGATATCATCTCCATTTTTCCCAGGTAAAGTTCCTGGCCGAAAATATTCTAAGCACATGGCACAGGAAGAAGAATTACAGGTCCGTTGAGCATCTCGATAGTTATCCGTTTGAGGGAACCAAGGAACATCCAGTGAGATTTTTTTAGAGCCGACTGAAGAATGGGTAGAGATGACTTTTAAATCCGAGAAAATCTTCTTAGCTTTTTGATAGTAGTTTTTTCGATCTTCTAAACCATTGTAGCCCCCATTAACAACCCGTGTAATTTCTTCAACTGTTGCGCCGCGATCGCACAATTCATTCATACGGTTATTGTGCCACCAAAAACCAGCACTGGTAAATGGATAAGTCTGAGCTACATAATCACAACCCTCCATAACTTTGGCATCGCCGATGGCATCAGAAAAAGCTTGATAGTTACTCCGTCCCGTTAATTGGATAACACCAGCACCTTTATATTTTGGCCCATCTCCTGGCTGAACATTCCCTAAATCACCCCTTCCTTCTAAATATGAGCCATCATCAAGTTCTTTTAACCATTGAAGACCACCCGACTCGTGGGCAACTTGGCTGAGAAAGTGATTAATTCGCTCTGGCGTATTAATTTGATAAAGCTTCAAGCAATCATTGAGATCTTGAAGTTCTTGGAGGTAGATAGAATTGCCAAAAAAACTGTCAGCTTCTTCTTTCCTGATCGGGACTTGATCGCCATTTGAAGTAGAATAAGAACTGGATATAGTAGCCTCTTTAATAGAATTGTCAACCCATCCTTCCCAATGCTTTGCAAAAACATAAAATGTTCCAGAATTAGCGGCTAAGGTGACTTTAAGATATCCATTGTCTGATGGTTCAAGGCATTCATATCCATAGGACTTGCCTGCCAGAACATCGATCATCTGTCCTGGGCTTAAGTGAGAAGAATCTGCCGGATTTTTTTTGAGCTTTGTATTTACTTTTGCCGTGATTTTTTTCATTTTTGAGTCGTGCAAATAACTTAAGAGTTAAACGAATTCATACTATAAGTTGTGAAAAATAACTAGCAGTTTTATTCTTTTTGAATATTTATAGATCTAGAAGAATCAAGCTCTTCATCAGCATCTAAGGTCGTCAACGTTCCCGACAAAAATCCTAACAATGATCCGAGAACAACATTAAATGCTTGATTAGCTATATTGTTGACCTCTTTTATATTTTGCACTTCGGCCAGTATCATCTCCTCATATATCTGTAATTCTTCACTTGTCTCGATCTGATTCAATTGTTCAATATGTTCATTCCGAGAGGAAAAGTTATTGTTCTGAAAAAATGTTACAAATCCAGTGGAAGTCAACAAAAATGCATAAATAGATAGAATGATATACCAAATCGGTTGGCCAACTATATTTGGATCTATTGCTGCCTTTGTTTTGACTTCGTTGATTAGGTTATTAGAATATTCATCTTCATGTTCTGTATCAGTTGGTGGACGAGTAGATGGCTCGTTAGATTGGTTTTCCGAGATCACTTTTTTACCTCTTAGACATCAAAGTTGAAGATAAGAAAGAAACAATTGCACCCAAAATGAGATTAAATGACTGGGAGCTTAGGGAATTTGAAAATTGAGAAGATTCAGCATCGCTTTTTAGTAATCTTTTTACCAGCTTTTGCTTTTCATTATTACCATAATCTTTAACTATTTTCTCGAAATTTTCAGGGCTAGTCGTGAAATCATTATTATAAAAGAAGGTTGTATATCCAATCAAGGTAAATAAAAGTAAATAGGTTGTGAGAACCATATACCAAGTTGTGCTCATTCGACTACTCTTGATCCATTTTTTTAGATTTTTCATAGAATTAATATTTTTCAATATTTGCTAATCCTGAGATGCCATGAATTATCCGTTTTTAAGGAAAAACCTTAAAAATCTACGTTTTTTGATTGATCACTCGGAAATTGCATTGCTATTTATAAAGACGATACTTTAGCCTAATTTGTGAAATCTTTTTTCTCCTCCTATGAGATACTCCATAAATTCTATTGCTCATTCTTACAAGACGATATTCTAGATATATTTGTGAAATTCAATATTTTTTTCTGTTATGAAGTACAACACTCAATCTACTAACAAAACTCAAATAATGTTCCGATACTATTTGCAAGTCTTGATATTTCGTTCTGATAAAAGGTATTATTTTTCTACATATTTCAGGATTTTATTGCACCTCATAACAACGAAATTTACAGTGTTTTATTTATGATTTCCTGATAAACATTTTAAAAACTTATATGTTTCTATATCTCCCTTCTAAACCAATGAACGTTATAAAATATGTATAAATTATTGTAATACTTGTAACAATTATTTTTTGGTATGATTTTTTAAGGATCGACGAAATGGTGTTGATCAAGCACTGAATAATTAACTACTACATTCAAAAAAAAAATCTCCAATTCAGTGGGATCGCATCCATTGATTACATGAAGTTGCTTTTGGTATAAATCATGAAGACACCACAGGATTTAGCCGTTAACTGGGCTGAAAAATTTTCGCAATCAAATCACTCTGTAGATACAGAAATAGAGTTTTGGAATCAATGGCAGAAACATCAATCTTATCTGTATTTTTGTTGCCTCAAATGGATGAGGGGTAATGTTATGGATGCTGAAGATTTACTCTCCCAATCTATGCTTAAAGCTTGGGAAAAGACTGCAAATCATACTGGTAATTTCTATAACTTTAAGGCTTGGTTATACAAGCTGACATATCATTTATGTATTGATATCCAGCGCAAAAACAACCGGATACAAGGCAAGCTATCATACTGGTATAGTGGTGTAGAAACGAAGATGCTATACCCAATTCAACAAGATATTAAAATTCATCTTGAAAAAGATGAAGAAATGAAAGTTATCGAAGGTGCAATTGCAAAGTTGCCTCCTCGGATTCATCACACTTTTATCTTGCATTACTATGCTGAAATGTCTTATCAGGAGATTGCAGAGGAACAAAATATTTCCTATGCGAATGTCCGCAAACGTATTTCTCAGGCACGCTCGATCTTGAAGGCAGAATTGAGAGGTTATTTTCTCGATTGATCGATAGAAGATCCACCAGTTAGAAGAGGTCATTGCAAATGGAAAGCAGTGGAATGAAGCAAGCTCGACAACTTCGCTCATCCTAGTGATTGCTTCATTCTGATTGCAATGACCACTCCAATGAATAATACTATTTCTCTTTCATATTGCCATTCATTGATGATTCTTATCAGGTTTCATGTATCTTGTCAACCGTAGAGCTGCGGACTTTCGATTGAGGTTGATGGGTTTGTCATCCAAGTGGGGTATTTTAAACCCATTGGAACACCCTTAAATCAACGGATAAACCCCTTTTATGAGTACCGTATTTGTTTTTGAGGATAGCAGCGCCCAAAGAGCAGCGATCGCCCAATTACTGCGATCGGTTGGTTTTGAGATTTTAGAAGCTGGAGATGGACTTGATGCATTAAGCCAAATCCGCCAGCATTTGCCTGATGTGGTGGTTGCCGATATTATCTCTCCCCATCTCAATGGCTATCAACTCTGTTTAGCTCTGAAACGAGACCCCAAAACTCGCCATATTCCGGTTATTTTTTGCAGCGTCAAAAATGATGAACTCGATCGAGTGCGAGCACTCACTATTGCCGATGGTTATATTGCCAAACCGTTCCAACCTCCGGAACTGGTAGAAACCTTGATTAGCAAACTCCTAAAACAAGGAAAATCCTGTTTTCATCCTACCCCAGCCGATGATTGGACTGAAGCGGGGTTAATGTGGTTGCAGGATTTTGAGAATCAAGAATGGGCAGTGCAAGCCTTTGAAAAGGCCTTAGCCCTCGAACCGAACCATGATCTAGCGGGAAAACTCAAGGCTGTAGCCTTGGGAGAAGTCGAAAAATCCCGCCATTGTGAAGCTTGTCGCTACTACTATGGCGGGAGTCCCGGTGGCAATTTATTGGTTTGTGCGATTCACCCTCATGGTCCTAAATCGGACTGTTGTCGAGATTGGGAATCTAAGTACCACTGTTCGAGTAATGTCGCTTAGGCAGAACCGGAGATGTTTTCCATGATGCCTAACAGAGGAGGCGCTTTAGCCGCAGGAACATTGGGAATATAGAAGTTTCCAGAGTACAAGCGCGAGCGCTCTTGAGCAACCACGGTGAGAACTTCGCGGGTTTCTTCGGCGATCGCCGTGGTTTTAATGTCGTAGGTTTGGGTGGCGATTTTAGGATAGAGACCGATACCGATGATGGGGAGTAGGAGGCAGAAGGCGATCGCCACTTCGCGAGGTTTCGCATCCATCCAGCCATCAACGACAACCCCTGTTTCTTCACCGTAGAAGATATCGCGCATCATGGAGAGCAGATAGATAGGAGTCAGAATTAAACCCACAGCAGCTAAACCAATGACAACCACTTTGAAGCCAGAGGAATAAACATCACTGGTGGTGACACCCAGGAAGACACTCAGTTCTCCCACAAATCCACTCATTCCTGGAAGAGCCAAGGAAGCCATGGATGCAGCAGTGAATAGGGCGAACAGTTTGGGCATCGTTTGAGCCAGTCCGCTCATTTTTGCCAAAGCTAATGTATGAGTGCGTTCGTAGGTTACTCCAGCCAGGAAGAATAGAGCGGCTGCAATTAGCCCGTGGGAGAGCATTTGTAGCATGGCTCCGTTTAAGCCCAGTTCGTCGAAGGAGGCAATACCGATGAGGACAAAGCCCATGTGAGAGATAGAAGAACAAGCTAGGCGGCGCTTGAGGTCGCCTTGAGCAAAGGCATTAAATGCACCGTAAACAATGTTAACAATTCCCAGGATAACCAGGACGGGAGCAAAGTAAGCGTGGGCATGGGGTAGAGCTTCCAAGTTTAGACGGATGATGCCGTAACCTCCCATTTTCAGCAGCACTCCAGCCAGAATCATGGAGACGGGAGCGGAGGCTTGGGAGTGGGCATCAGGAAGCCAAGTGTGTAGAGGGAAGATAGGTAGTTTAACGCCGAAACCGATGATGAAGGCAGCGTAGGCGAGTAACTCAAAGGCTCTGGGATAGTGTTTGTTCGCTAAAGCGGTCATATCAAAGGTCACGGTGTCGCCGTAGAAGGCCATTGCTAAGGCCGCAACCAGGATGAAAATGGAGGCTAAAGCAGTATAGAGAATAAATTTAGTGGCAGCGTAGAGGCGCTTTTGTCCACCCCAGATGGAGATCAGAAGGTAGACGGGGACGAGTTCTAGCTCCCAGGTCAGGAAGAATAAAAGTAGATCTTGAGCTGCAAATACCGCAATTTGGGCACTGTACATGATCAGCAGTAGGCTGAAGAACAGTCTGGGGCGGTGGTTGACGTTCCAGGATGCGGCGATCGCCACGGTAGTGACTAGGGCACTCAGAGCGATCAGGGGCATGGACAAGCCATCTACAGCTAAAGACCAGTTGAGGCCGAGCTGGGGTATCCAGGGATAGGTTTCGGTCAGTTGAATGGTGGATTGTTGAAAGTTATAGTGGGAGCCGAACGCGTAGAGCGTCATTACGAGGTCTACTAAACCTACGCCTAGGGCATACCAACGAACGAGCTTGATCTGGCGATCGCCAATTAGGGGAATGGCTAGAGCCGCCACAAGGGGAAAAATTATGATTGCACTTAACCAAGGAAATGAATTGCCAAACATGATTGAGAATAAATACTCATTACCTGCTCTTTCATTGTATGTACTTTAGTTAATATTTGTAAACAATGAATTGCCTTATATTTATCGGACATATCCATAGACTATCATCTATGGATCGTGGCTCACCCCTGGAACCTGAACCGAGTTAGGAAAAAGACACTAGGCACAAGATAATAGGCAATAGGGATAACAATTTACAGTTACTGCATTGCAATTCATTTTCTGCTCACTTATGGAAGAGATCTACTGGATTTCATAACAGCACGAATGTTGTATAGCCCGAAATGATTACAGTGAAGGGAGAGTTAATGTTAGTCGTATTACAGGCTATATCCGGTTTTTCCCTATGAGCTATTGCCTATTGTCTTTTACATCCCCTTAGCCCAAAGCGCTATATAATTTAATTAAGGATTACGGTTAAACATAGTCAAAAAAGCGACCCCTAGTACGAATCCGTCTATTTTTTTTAAGGAAGATCCATTTAATAAAACCAGCTTAACTCGTTTAAATCAACTGAACAGGAGAAAATATGCAACTATCTCTCATCACTCCAACTTTTGAACAGCAAACCCTAAATATTATCTTGGCTTCAACTCGGTTTGCAAAAACTTGTGTCAGTCAATTCATTGATCGCCAAGAAGGACATACCCAGATTTGCCGTAATACCCAAGAGTTATTACACAGTGTGCGGCAGCAAGCGCCCGATCTGCTGATTTTAGATATTCTTTTCATCCCCCATCAAACTCAGCGTTTTTGCTGGCGATTGCAAGACCTTTATCCACAACTAAGGATTATAGTATTGGGGAAAACAGAAGCGGAGCTTTCTAGTTGCAATTGGGTATATGAATACCCGAATGTTTCCAAAGCGTGTTTTTCTACTCATTCATGTCAAGTAAGCCAGTCTCCAATGACTCCTGATTCTCAGCCTACACCCTCTGAGTCCCATGATTTGTCTAAACAAGACCTATACTTAGCGTCAGTAGTCGGTGCAGCAGTGTTTGACTTGAGTGGTTTACCCCGTGAATATTTAGTGACGGATGAAGTGGATAACGTCAGTTGGGTACAAACGGTGTTTCAGGCTTTGGGACTGCGATCGCTATTGATGTCCTCTTTGCAACTCGATGGATTTCACTACGCTAGCACCTGTTCTGAAAAATATCGGGCAATTGTGGTTAAACAGAAAGATCAATATATTGCTCTGTTGCTCAAACCTGAGCGTTTCGAGCAGATTACCGAAGAGCTGATCAACTGGGCTAGAACCTTTAATTCCGATGAACTCAAGCTTTATCCCCAATTCCGACTAGCTTAGTCCCCGTTAAACATTGAAGCTAAATGGAGTTAATTCAGTCTACTGATGCAGAGATGAATTGGGGTTAAGTTCAGTCACAATAAAGCTCCACAGTAACTTAACCCTATTTTTACGTCGAGAAAGAATTTCATCTCAACGGTAGCAACTACCATGCCGATTACTTAGTGGGTAGTGCTACAATTTTAAACTTCTCCTTGATCGTCTTTAGCGGAAGATTCAGGAGAAGAATTATACAGGGCATCTAACTTTTCGCGAGCATCTTCTACCGTAATCGATCGCATCACTAATAAGGGTTCTTTGATTAAGGTTCCCGTGTCATCTAAAAACTCAGGATGGGGAACCTGAGTGGACGAGATGCGATTGGGTTCTACCGGAATATCCGTTAACTTTGGGGGATAGGTGCGAGTGCTTTCCGAACCGAGTACCATCAAGTTGCGGATTAAATTACCAACAGCGATAAAGGCTAAGGTAGTGAACGCAAAGACATAAACCAGATGTAGCATTATTACAGATCTCCAAATTGAGTTTTAATCAAAAGGGGTATTAAATCCAGGTGCAAGGGGCCGACCCGTATCACCATCAATCCAGTATTGATCGATCATCTCTATCATAAGCTTAACGTAAGTTACGTTTCTTTACATTTAGAAATTTAAGCTTAACTTAAGATTGTTTTACTCCACGGTGAGACTCTTGGCCCTCAAGAAGGGCCATTTTCTCGTAAAATGGAGGCCGATTCCCAAAAGAATCGCGAAAGCGAATGGCTTCCATCAACGCCTGACTCTAGATATTATCCAATGGCTCTGACATTGAGCATTAACCCTACATAATTGATATAGATTAGTAGACCCATGCCTCCAGAAGACTCCAAACTAGCCCAACCTATGGAACAAGAAGCGCCTCAAATCCATCTACCTCGCACCAGTGAATCGGAAACTTTAAAGAAAATCCGCCATACGACCTCCCACATCATGGCAATGGCGGTACAGAAACTTTTTCCCAAAGCCCAAGTTACGATTGGGCCTTGGATCGAAAATGGATTTTATTACGACTTTGATTGTCCAGAACCCTTTACGGAAAAAGACCTGAAGGCGATTAAAAAAGAGATGATCAAGATCATCAACCGCAAACTCCCTGTACTTCGGGAAGAGGTGAGTCGCGAAGAAGCAAAGGCGCGAATCGAACAACTGCAAGAACCCTACAAACTGGAAATCCTTGACGATATCCAAACGGAACCGATTACGATCTATCATTTAGCCGATCAATGGTGGGATTTATGCGCTGGGCCCCATGTAGAGAATACAGGAGACATTAACCCGAAGGCGATCGCCCTGGAAAGTGTTGCAGGAGCCTATTGGCGCGGCGATGCCAACAAAGCCCAGCTTCAGCGTATTTATGGTACGGCTTGGGAAAATCCCGAACAACTGGCCGAATATCAACGACGTAAAGCAGAAGCCCTCAGACGAGACCACCGAAAACTGGGTAAAGAACTGGGATTATTTATTTTTTCCGATCAAGTTGGCCCGGGCTTACCCCTGTGGACACCGAAAGGGGCAACCGTTCGCAGCTTACTCGAAGACTTCCTCAAACAAGAACAACTCAAACGGGGCTATCAACAAGTGGTTACCCCCCACATTGGGCGAGTAGACCTGTTTAAAACCTCCGGTCATTGGCAAAAATACAAAGATGACTTGTTCCCGATGATGGGAGAATCGGAAGCAGAAGGCTTTGTGCTCAAAGCCATGAACTGCCCCTTCCATATCCAAATCTATAAAAGTCAGCTCCATTCTTACCGAGATCTCCCGATTCGATTAGCTGAATTTGGCACCGTTTACCGCTACGAACAATCGGGAGAACTGGGAGGACTCACACGAGTGCGCGGGTTTACTCAAGATGACTCGCACTTATTTGTGACTCCGGAGCAGTTGGATCGGGAATTCTTAAATGTGGTAGATTTAACTCTAACTGTGTTTAAGACCTTGCGGTTAAGCAATTTCAGAGCTAGGTTAAGTTTTCGCGATCCCAGTTTAGATAAATATATTGGTTCGGACGAAGCTTGGGAAAAATCCCAAAATGCTATCCGTCGTGCGGTAGAAACATTGGGGATGGAGCATTTTGAAGGCATTGGGGAAGCGGCCTTTTATGGGCCAAAACTCGATTTTATTTTCCGAGATGCCCTAGACCGGGAATGGCAGTTGGGAACGGTGCAAGTGGATTATAATTTACCAGAACGCTTCGATCTGACCTATGTTTCGGAGGAAGGGGTTCGCGAACGTCCGGTGATGATTCACCGCGCTCCATTTGGTTCTTTGGAACGCTTAGTGGGGATTTTAATTGAGGAATATGCAGGCGATTTTCCCCTCTGGTTAGCTCCGGTGCAGATTCGGTTGTTACCGGTGAGCGAAACACAATTGCCCTTTGCTCAAAAGGTTGCCGAGCAAATGCTCAATTACAAGATTCGAGTGGAAGTGGATCGCAGTGGAGAGCGGTTGGGTAAACAAATTCGCAATGCAGAGAAAGAAAAGGTTCCCATTATGAGTGTTGTTGGTGCGAAGGAAATGGAAGCTGAGAGCCTCAATATTCGCACTCGCGCTAAGGGAGAATTGGGTGAAATGCCCGTAAAAGAAGTGATTCAGAGGATGGTAGAGGCGATCGCCTCTAAAGACGATTTTTAAAAACCCTGTCCCCTGTTTCTGTTTATAGACTGAAATCCTCAAGGGCGCTGAATCAGGGGTATCCAGTCCCTTGCCTGGCGAAGATTGATGGGTGACAACCTTAACAAGAAAGGGTATAGCAGAGAAGGCGTTAGTTAGAATAATAGGTTATGGTTTGAGGCAATAGGCAAGAGGCACGAATGGCAATAGAACACGTCCTAACTCTCCTTTTCTCTGCTATATTCCCTATTCCCTAGCGCTTTGCGCTATAGGTTAATCCCTGGCGTATCTTGATTTTAAGCCTCCCATGTCTATGAAACCGACTGCAACGTGGCAACTTGCTCCTAAATTTGAGCTTCCCAACTGGTTTGTGCAGGAAATTGCCCAGTTCACCCCCCAACTTTCCCGATGTCATCACTTGGCACAAATTTTGTGGCAACGGGGAATTCAAAACCGTGAGACTTTAGCTCATTTCCTCTCTGCTGGGCAGTATATCCCGACTAGCCCGTTTGAATTTGGCGAAGAAATGCAACAAGCCGTTGCGCGGTTAGAACAAGCAAGAATTCAGGGAGAAAACGTTACTATTTGGGGAGATTTTGATGCAGATGGAGTGACTTCTACTGCTGTTTTACTCGACGGCTTGGGGCAATTTTTCGCGGCGGCAAACTTAGACTATTATATTCCGAATCGCTTAACCGAATCCCATGGCTTAAATGCTCCTGGAATCGAACGCTTGGCAGAGCAAGGAACCCAACTGATTGTCACTTGCGATACGGGAAGTACGAATTTAGTGGAAGTGGAATTAGCACAACGTTTAGGCATTGATGTGATGATCACCGATCATCATACTTTACCAGTGCTGCGTCCTCCTGTTACTGCCATTATTAACCCCCGCTATCTGGCTGACGATCATCCCCTGTTCCATTTATCTGGGGTAGCGGTGGCTTATAAATTGGTGGAAGCTCTATATCAACAGTTTCCTGATATTCCGCAATCTCCCTTAGATGAGCTGCTTGACTTAGTGGCGATCGGATTAATCGCTGATTTAGTCCAGCTTAAAGGAGATTGTCGCTATTTAGCCCAACGGGGAATTGAGTGCTTACAGCGCGATTATCTGCGTCCTCCTGAAGCCCGTCGTCGTCCTGGAATTGGGCGTTTATTGGACTTGTGCAGAAAAACCGGCGATCGCCCCACGGATATTTCTTTTGGTATTGGGCCTAGAATTAACGCCGTCAGTCGCATTTATGGTGATGCCACTTTTTGCGTGGAATTGCTGACCAATCGAGACTTAAAAACCTGCCATCAGTTAGCCGAATCTGCTGAACTGGCGAATACTCGACGCAAAGAAATTCAGCAGAGTATGGTTCAAGATGCCATCTTTGAAGTCTCCCAATTAGATCTATCCACAACTCAAGCCATTGTCCTACACAAACCTGAATGGCCGGCTGGTGTACTCGGTTTAGTCGCCTCTCAAATTGCCCAAGAATACCATAAACCGACGATTTTATTAAGTAGTGAAGCTGGGTCTAAATTTGCTCAAGGATCGGCTCGTTCTGTCGCTAACATTGACCTGTATCAATTAGTCAATAGCCAATCCCATTTACTCCATCGATTTGGCGGTCATCCCTTCGCCGCCGGTTTAAGCTTACCCCTAGAAAATTTACCTCTATTTACGGAAGGTATTAATCAAGAACTTAATCGTACCTTAGCATCTGGCGATCGCTCCCCCATTCTCGATATTGACCTCGAATTAACGGTTGCCGATCTAGGTAAAGAACTCTTTCAAGAACTCAAATTTCTAGAACCCTGTGGCATGGGAAACTCCGTACCACAGATTTTGATTAAGAATTGCCGGTTCACTAATGTTTTTAATGCCAATATCAAAGATAGCAAGGGCAATAAGGTTAAATATATTAAAACCCAGTTTATTTTAACTGACTCCAGCAGCAATCCGGGAATTCCGGGATTGTGGTGGGGACATTATCAAGAGGATATTCCTCCTGGTGAATCTCATGTGGTGGTTGAGTTGGATTTTAATGACTATCAGAAATATCATGTGCGCATCATTGATTTAGTTCCCGCCAAACAAGAGCAGTTATCCACAGCTAACCCTGAATCAACACCGATGTTAGATTGGCGTACCCAGAAACTCGATGAACCGGACAAGATTACTGAGTCTGATCCTTGGGTGATTACTGAAAATCCAGTCAGTTGGCAAGAAATTGAAGGATGGTTAGAGCAAGCGAATCAACAGCAAAAAACGGTCGCGATCGCCTATGACTCTTTTACGCCCCATAACCCCCTTGAAGTCTGGAAAAAGTTAGTCGGTATTGCCAAATATTTAAGTCGGACTCAAGAGTCCATATCTCTCAATTTTCTGCAAGATCGGCTTCAAGTAACGGAAAGAGCTTTGCAGTTGGGATTAAATGCTTTATCTCAGATTGGGTTTAGTATTACTCGACAAGAACAATGCTTAAATATGAGCTACAATTCTAGAACTAAGTTCTCTGATGTTAGCCTCATCTATACCTTTCTCTCTGCTGTGCAAGAAGAACAGTTTCGCCGCCAATATTTTGCCCAAATCTCCCTCGAAACCCTGCAACAGGGAACCTCAAGTGCTTTGCGCTAGATAATAGGAAAGCTTAAGGGGTGACAAGGAAGCTTCATGATTGACTAGGTCATTGGCTTTGGAATAGACTGCTCCTTGTATTTTCCTCTATCATGCAAAAGACCTCAAATGGCTTCTAGCAGTGAAAGGAGGGATTAGGACATTTTTATTACTATTCGTGCCTATTGCCTTAAACACTAGCCTAACTGTCCTAACCCACTGATTCACTGCTACATAACCGCTCAATTGGCTCGAGTCAGGGACTAAACAGTCTATGCAAGGAGATCAACACCAGAGATATTATTGCCATTCAACTCATTGAAGAACGGTTCAAATGTACCGGAGGTTTGAATTCCAAGGCTATTCGGATTAAAGCCAAATATATCCTCATTCGTACCTGATGCACCCGATACATGGAAGTTCCCTTTGGTAGACAGAAGCAATTGCTCTTGCTTAATGGCGATCGCATCCAGGTCTTCATCATGGCTATTAAGCCCTACATCACTGCCATCAAATTCAACCGACCAAGTTCCACGGGTGTGCCAACCTAAGCTATGAGGATTGAAACGCAGGATATCTTCATCGTTACGGTCAATTCCTGATACATGAACATTTCCCTTGGTGGAAATGAGAAGATCCCCTGTAACTGGGTCAACACTCAAACCATCAATATCTTCGCCATGTTCAGTTAAGCCAACATCTGAACCATCGAAGTATAACGAGAAAGAACCGCTGGTGTGGTTTCCAAGGGATGAAGCCGTGAATTTAATGAGGTCCGAATCGTCTACATAGATGCCATCGATATATTGAGCAGACTCGAAGGATAGTAGAATTTCATTATCGCTGATCGCCTCAAAAGCATCAATCGTAGAATACCAAAGTCCCACATCCGAACCATCAAAGAATTTACTGAAGCTCTGGTCACCTGGGTTATATTCAATAATGTCCGCTGAATCAACACTAATTCCATCTAGGGTGTCGTGATGCTTGAGACTGAACAGCAAGGAATGTTGACTCGGTTCAGGCTCAGGTTGAGGTTCAGGTTCAGTACTAGCCGGATTGGTGTAACTACTCTGGTCTTGATCGCTAACAGAACCCGCAGTTACCGTCCCGATATTGACATAATTACCAACCGTTGTGTCACTCAGCTTTATCAAAAGAGACATCACCCGTATTCGTCATATCAAGTCCGTTGAATAAGTTGTGATATAGCAGTGAGTTCACTCCACCCGTAAAAATCGGTTAACCCTCCAATTAATTCTGGCTGTTTCAATAAGGTTTGGCAGCGCTGGTACAACACTTCTTCTAGCTGATCGA
>NZ_JAQMUE010000092.1 GCF_028330985.1 Roseofilum reptotaenium CS-1145
CGATCAGCTAGAAGAAGTGTTGTACCAGCGCTGCCAAACCTTATTGAAACAGCCAGAATTAATTGGAGGGTTAACCGATTTTTACGGGTGGAGTGAACTCACTGCTATATCACAACTTATTCAACGGACTTGATATTAGTCGTTCGGTATTGGATTTTAGGCGTTCGTCAGATTTTCTGACGGTTTCGGCAGAAGGATTGCTGGTGGTGCGTCCAGCAGCAGCGGTGCAGATTTTATTGGTAACGGCTTGGGCAATAGAGGGGCGAGATTCACACCATTGGCGAAAGCGATCGGCTAATTGTACGTCGGTTTCTCCGGGACGGGAATAGAGTTCGACTAGGGCATCGTAAAGAATACCCAAACTTCCCAGGGAAGAAGCCTCTCCCTGGCGATCTCCTATTTCCTGGGCTATGGTTAAAGACTGCTGGTGCAAGTTGATCGCTCTTTTGTATTGCCCTAATAAATAGTAAGCATTGCCCAGATTTCCCAGGGAAGCCGCTTCTCCCTGGCGATTTCCCATTTCCCGATAGAGAGCAAGCGCCTGTTCCCAGGAGGCAATAGCTTCACGAAACTGACTTTTGTTGAATTGCTCTATCCCTTAGTTGAGTAGATCTTCTGCATCCATAAGGTCAATTAAAAATGAAAAATGGGTTTGGGTTGGCGATCTCGCCCAATCTCTTAGTCTGTATTGTAGCGATCGCATGGGTGAAGGGGAAGAAACCGGGTTTCTACAGAGATATGCAATAGCCACCCAACAGCAGAAACCGGGTTTCTGCTGTTGGGTGGGGGCGGTTAACGTTCAAAATGATAATAGGGAGACCCTATACAACTTAAAGTTCTCATCTTTGCTTAACACCGTTAACCCTTTGGCGATCGCCTGAATTAATTGCTCTGGCAAGTAATAGCTTGAGTGAATACCTCCACCAAATAAATAGTCTCTAAAACCTGGCTCGACTTTCTCCAATAGCTTCAAAAATATCTGCCTTATCAATGGGAAGTTTCAGGCTTTGCACCTCAAAGGGCGAGGATTTAAGGGGTTGCTCTGGACGAATAACGAATATGCGCCCATCTTGGTTTCTAAGTTTGATTTCGCCCTCACTTAAGGCTTTTTCTAATAAAGATGAAAGTTGTTCTTGCGCTTCAGAATAAGAGTAGACCATTATATCTCCACCTCAATGACTTGAATACCCTCATGTTTTGCAATGTCAACCAGATTTCTATCTAATGAGATTAGTGGTAAACCCTGTTCAATAGCACATTGAAGGATATAGGCATCGATCGCCATAAATATTGGATTTTCCTGCTAACCGGACTGCCTCTTTTAAGTTTATCTCCACAATTTCCAAGGGAATTTCTTGATAAACCTCTATGGCTTCAATAGCTTGTTGAAGGTCGATACGCGAACGTTTAAGCATCGCTGAAAAAGCGTTGCCTACTTCCCAATCAATTGAGGCTGACGCAACGACGATCGCATCTTTGGTGATCTCAATCAACTTGGCTTTTTCGGCTTCACCAGCAATTACAGCAATAATGGTTGACGTATCAACTACTATTCTCATTGGTCACAGATTGACTTTCACCCTAAATCTTAACCAATTTCAAGACGGGCTTACATACATAGGTAGTCGATCTAATCCGCCTCTCAACTCAAACCCAAAATATTACAATATTGTCCGCTTTGATGATTGGCTATGCAGCGATCGCCGTTTTGGGAGAAGCCATCGGGTTTCTACAGGAATATGGAATTGCCAAGCAGAGTTGGAAGAAACCCGATTTCTAGCAGACTCGGTGGAAATTTCACTCTTTTTGACCTAACTTTAGCCAGCTAAAAACGTCCTGTGCTGTCAGTTGTAAGTCTATATCGGATAACACGTGCAGGCTATCATGCCCTCGACACACTTGGATTTCTTGTTGAGGGGTTAAAATCAGGATCGAATAATCATTCGGGTCAACTAACCACCCCAATTGGCTGCCATGATGGAGACAATGGAGAATATTATCAATGACTCGATTGGTACTTTGATCGGGGGAAAGGATTTCAATACACCAATCTGGTGCTTGGGTGAAGTTATCTTCCGGTTCACCCTCGTTATTAAGCTGAATTTTATCCCAGGATAGGACAACAATATCGGGAACAATGGAACGACTGGCAAATGTACAGCGCAGTTCTGGTAGAGTGAGATAGCGATCGCTTGCCTGGTCTATTGCAGCTAACAGTCGCTTCTGTAAAATAGCATGGCGAAATTTAGGCATGGGTTTCTGAAGGGCATTCCCCGCAACGTATTCCCAAGGGGGCGAGTGTTCGAGGTTGGGGAGTTCGAGAAATTTTTCTAGGCTTAAGTTTTCGGTGACGACATCAGTCATTGCAATTAAAAAGTAACAATTGGTTCTGGCTGCTCGTTTCCTTTCAGTCCAGCCAAGGTTGATGGACTGAAGGGCGATATACGGGGCGTTTGGGTTGGCGAGAAGTAACGGGAGTAGAGCGAGTCATCTGTTGCACGGTTCGATCTTGAATTTTGGGTTGATGGGGTTCTCCTTGCCAAACCTTCAGGGTTTTATCCGCACTTGCGCTGACAATAAATTGACCATTGGCACTCCAAGCAACGCTATTGACGGAATTTTGATGACCATCTAGGGTAGTTAATAAGGTAGCTGTTTGTACTTGCCAAATTTTTAGGGTGCGATCGTCGCTACCACTGACTAAAAATTGACCATCGGGACTAAAAGCAAGCGATCGCACATAATCCTGATGTCCCTCAAATATCTGTACCGTTTTCCCCGTCTCAAAATCCCACAGTTTCACCAAGTTATCCCAACCTCCACTGGCAAGAATATTTCCATCAGGACTAAAGGCTAAGGCGTTGACAATCTTTAAGCGGGAAGCCAAATCTCCAAGAGTTGCAAACTCGACT
Source organism: Roseofilum reptotaenium CS-1145 (assembly GCF_028330985.1). NCBI lineage: Bacteria > Bacillati > Cyanobacteriota > Cyanophyceae > Desertifilales > Desertifilaceae > Roseofilum > Roseofilum reptotaenium. The sequence continues at coordinate 2,913 of NZ_JAQMUE010000092.1, forward strand.
TCCCGCCCAACATGCCACAGTTTAATACTATTATCATCACTGCCACTGGCAATAATTTGCCCATTGGGGCTAAAACTCACCGCTCGCACGGAGGCTAAATGTCCACTGAGAGTATAGATTACTTCTCCGTAGCGGGAATCGGTGGGGTCAAGCTGCCAAACCTTTACGGTGCGGTCCTTACTGGCACTTGCCAAGAGCGTTCCTTGAGGATTCCAGGCGATCGCATTAATTGCATCTCCATAACTTCTCTGATCCCCTGCATGACTCTCTCCCAACTGCGGCCCCCATTCCCCTTGTTGTAAATCCCACACATAGATGGCGCGATCGTCTCCCCCACTGGCTAAAAACCGACCATTGGGACTGAACGCCACTGCATTCACGTATAAAGCATGACGGCGAAGGGTTCCCTCATGCTCTCCCGTCACCCCATCCCAGAAGCGGACAGTTTGGTCTTCTGAGCCACTGGCAATCACCCTAGAATTCGGATGTATCGCCACCGCCCCCACCCATTGCGTATGACCACTGAGAGTATGGACGCACTGCCAGCGATCCGATGAAGGAAGGGAAGGGGACTGAGACGCTAAGGGTGAAACCACTGGTTTTATCGTTGCTGTGGGCTGATTAACCCGACGATCCAGACTCGGTAAACCTTGCAAATCCTTGAGAACCTCTTGGGCAGAATGATAGCGATGATTAATGGCATCGGCGATGAGGCGATCGATAATTTGTGCTAGGGGTTCACTAATCGGATTATCGCCCAAATTCTGCCGCCAAATCCAAGTATCTTCATGAATATCAAATAGCTCAAACGGTGACTTTCCAGTCAGCATATGCAGACAAGTCACCCCTAAACTATACAAATCGCTGGAAAAAACGGCCCGTCCCCGTCCTTGTTCTGGCGCTAAATATTCCGGCGTGCCAATCGTTGTTCCTGTTTTCAACAAAGCGGTTGATGTGGCATATTTCGCCGCACCAAAATCCACTAAAACCAATTGTCCATTTTCACGCAAAAGAATATTTTCTGGTTTAATATCTCGATGAATGATATGGTGATGATGGATAAAGTCTAAAACCGGCAGAAGATTATAGAGTAAATCGCGGATTTGGTTCTCATTAAATCGTCCCGTTTGTTCTAGAACTTGGCTTAAGTTTTGTCCATCAATGAATTCTTGTACCAGATATTGGCGAGAATCTTGGGTAAAGTGGGCATAGAGAGCCGGAATTTGAGCATGTTGTCCCAGATCGTCTAGTCGTACTGCCTCTTGTTCAAACAATTGGGTTGCCTTTTGCACATTGTTGGTTCCCTGGGCTTGGGGAAAAAACTGCTTGATGACACAATAGGGTTGGGAAGGCTTATCGAGATCGATCCCCAAAAATGTGCGCCCAAATCCCCCTTGACCAATACATTTGAGCGCTTTATACCGGTCTTTGAGCAACAGGGCACTTCGACAGCTTTGACAAAATGTATTGCTGTCAGAATTTTTAGGTTGCTTGCAGTCCGGGTTGAGGCAATATCTCATAACATAGGTTGGGCGGGGCATATCGATCTATCTTATAGTGCTTTCCGCTTCGCGGACATGAAACGCGCTGGTAATGGGTAATGGGTGAGTTGAAAGTATGTATGATGTAGTAATTAAAGGGGGGCGTTTTCCAGACGGCGATCGCCTGGATCTGGCGATTTCCGGCAGTCACATTGCCGCTATTGCCCCAGAAATCAATGCTCCCAGTCAACAGGAATTATGGGTAAAGGATAAGTTAATCAGTCCTCCGTTTGTGGAGTCCCATATTCATCTCGATTCTGCTCTGACTGCGGGAGATCCCCGCTGGAATGAGAGCGGAACCCTGTTTGAAGGGATTGCCATTTGGGGCGATCGCAAGCAATCCTTAAGTTACGCAGAAGTTCAAGAAAGAGCATTAAAAGCGCTCAAGCAGCAAGCCGCACAAGGAGTCCTTTGGGTACGCACCCATGCCGATGTGAGCGAACCGAACTTGATTGCCTTAAAAGCCTTATTGGACTTGCGAGAGCAGGTAAAAGACTGGCTAACGCTGCAAGTCGTCGCCTTTCCCCAAGATGGCATTTATGGACAACCCCAAAACGAACAGCTTTTAGAAACTGCACTGCAATTGGGTGCAGATGCGGTTGGGGGAATTCCTCATTATGAATTTACCCGTGAAGATGGGGTAAAATCCGTTCATCGCATCTTTGAACTGGCGCAACAGTACCATAAACTAATTGATATTCACTGCGATGAAATTGATGACGATCAAGCCCGATTTTTAGAAGTGGTGGCTGCCTGTGCGATTCGTAGTGGACTCGGTTCCCAAGTAACGGCGAGTCATACGACGGCTTTCGGCTCCTATAATAATGCCTATGCCTTTAAGCTGATGGGGTTACTGAAACGGGCGAAGATTAACTTTATTGCCAATCCTTTAATTAACATTACCCTGCAAGGACGCACCGATACTTATCCCAAACGGCGCGGTGTTACCCGTGTCAAAGAGTTATGGCAAAATGGCTTAAATGTATCCCTCGGTCATGATTGTATCCAAGACCCTTGGTATAGTTTGGGAACGGGCAATATGTTAGAAGTTGCTCATATGGCGGTTCATGTCTGTCAGATGACGGGGATACCAGAAATTAATGCTTGCTACGATATGGTGACTACAGGGGGGGCAAAAACTTTAAATGGATCTGATGGGTATGGCTTAGAAGTGGGTAAGCCGGCGAATATCATTATTCTGGATGCTGATAGTCCCTATGATGCCATTCGCCGACGGGCAACGGTGGAGGTTGTCATTGCTCAAGGTAAAATTCGGGTACGAACAGATGCGCCCCAGGTCCATTGGCAGACTTAAATCGTTTAGAGATATAGTACTTTGGGCTGTTATGGAGTAGACTATTGATTCCCCAAAGCCATGTACCACAATCCTATTCCCCATTCCCTATTCCCTAGCACAAAGTGCTATAGCTGAGAAAGGGAGAGTTAGGACATTTTCTATTGCCTCTTGCCTCAAACCATAACCTCACTGTCCTAATCAACTCTTTCACTGCTATATGTTAACCAGTCTTCAAAATCCTTGGGTGAAGCAATTACGAAAGTTGCATCAAGCCAAGGGGCGTAAAATCGCCCAATTATGTTTACTAGAAGGAACCCATTTGGTAGAAGCCGCTTGTCAGGTGAATGCGGCTTTAGACAGTGCAGCCTATACTCCCGAATGGTTGCAAAAAAATGCCCAGTTGGGGGCGCAATTGCAAGAGTGCTGTCAACGGGTGGAGCAGGTGAGTACTGAGGTGTTAAAGGCGATCGCCACTACGGTCAATCCTGATGGTGTAATTGCTACTCTCCGCAGAGATGCGCCCAACCCCCTATCCCCGCGACTCCATCGACTAGGACTGATCCTAGAAACGCTTCAAGATCCCGGAAATTTAGGCACAATCCTTCGCACCAGTGCCGCCGTCGGTTTAGACGCGATCGCTCTCAGCCAAGATAGTGTCGATTTAGACCATCCTAAAGTCCTACGAGCTTCTGCGGGCGCATGGTTTCAGGTTCCCATGGCAAGGCAACCGAGTTTACCCGACTTTATCGCCCAATGCCGTCAACAGGAGATGCAAATTATCGCTACGACTGCTAATGCTCCCCAATCTTACTGGGATATTAACTGGACACAACCGACTTGGGTGTTATTGGGCAATGAAGGAGCAGGATTATCGCCAGAATTGCTCGACTTAGCCGATCGCCAGGTGAGCATTCCTATTGCTGAGGGAGTAGAATCTCTGAATGTGGCGATCGCCGCTGCTCTTATTCTCTACGAAAGCCAAAGACAATGGACGGAGGGGAGATAGGGGGATGGGGGAATGGGGGGACGCTCCCTTCGACTCCGCTCAGGGAGCTATTACCTATTACCCATTCCCAGCGGAAAGCTCCATATTTTGATAAAGTCAAGAATAAATCATTACGGGAAAAGGCGTTAAGGGAGGCTTAGGGATTTTGGCAAATCACTGGTGGGAAATTCAAATACTCTGCGATCCAGCTTTAGAAGATTTGATTTTCTGGCGTTTAGATCGATTTGGCTGTCAAGGAACCAGCAGCGAAAATAAAGCTAACGCTCGGTTAGTGCAAGCCTATTTACCCCAAGAAAAAGCCCAATTGCTCGATTTAGCGGCTTTATCCATTGGTTTTCGCCAAGATGCCCTTACCGTTTCCCTACCCGTTCCTGGCGTTCACTGGCACTTAATTGAGGACGAAGATTGGTCAATTACCTGGAAGAAGCATTGGGAACCGGAATCTATTGGCGATCGCTTCATTATTTGTCCCGCTTGGTTATCTCCTCCCGAAGCCCCAGATAGACACATCTTATACTTAGATCCAGGGATTGCCTTTGGTACAGGAGGTCATGCGACTACCCAACTTTGCTTAGAATCGTTAGAAATGCGTCTAGGTGAACCTCAAAAAAACGAAGATTTGGTTTTAGCTGATATTGGCTGTGGTTCAGGCATTTTATCCATTGGCTCTCTATTGTTGGGCGCAGATCAAGTCTATGCCGTTGATACCCATCCCCTAGCTGTTCAGGCGACGATCTGTAATGGCAAACTCAATCATTTAGGAAGCGATCGCCTGATCGCTGCCCAAGGAAGTATCAATGAACTCATTGAAACCCTCCCTGCCCCCGTCGATGGCATCCTTTGTAATATCTTGGCTGAAGTCGTGATCGATCTGATTCCCAAATTTGAGGCGATCTCTAAACCCAGCACCTGGGGAGTTATTAGTGGTGTCCTCTTAGAGCAAGCCAAACCTGTTGCTGATGCTTTAGAACAACATGGTTGGATGGTAGCAACCCTTTGGCGACGGAAAGAATGGTGTTGTTTCAATATCCGTCGCGAGTTGGAGGATTGAAAGGGAGAGGGGAGAGGGAAGAGGGAAGAGGCAATAGGCAATAGGGAGTTATTTTCAGTGTCTCCCTATTGCCTATTTCCTTAAATTTCGGCAACTGCACGTTCAATTAAACGATGGGCTAGAGTCTGAATTCCAGTATGTTCATAATAATTGGTACTTACATCCAGGAATGCGGCCAAATAGTCTAATTTATCATCACTGAATTCGACAAAGCTTTGGAGACTATTTGCCACATTCGTTGGCGTAATGCCGCGATCGCTGACAAAATCACCCATCCAATTGGAAACCGAACCAAACGATTCACCAATAAAGCCCAACTTACTCTCTTGATCGTTGCCAGGGATTGCATCTTCTATCGCCCGGAATCCCTGATTTTGTTCTAAATCACTCGTAGAAAGACCACCAATCCAATCCGCCGCTACACCTAAAAAGTCTGGCCCTAACGGAATTAAACCATCAAAACAAACCAGGGCCGCCATCCGCATTAACGACTCACCACTATAATCCCCTAAAGCACCAACAAAATCCCCAATACTATCCCCAGGAATTCCATTAATTGAGCAAAATCCGAGCAATTCCGCCACCACCTTTAAGGATAAATCAATCGTTTGAGCTTTACCCGGTTTGGGAGTCAGGCTAGTTAACAAACCACCCACTAAAGGAATTTTATCACCAACCATATTCGCTAACGAAACTGCTCCCAAGGCCCGACCTGCTCCACTGACGGTTTGATAGAGCCAAAGGGCCCGTTGATAGCCTTCAGCTTTATCATTGAAGAGTTCGATCGCGCGATCGCCGATCGCCTGAATCATCTCTTCATCCTCTTCCCCAGTAATGGTGCGGATGCTATTCTCAAACCCCACCAAGTTATTCCACTCTCCTGGAACTACAAAATCTAGGGCACGTAACGACTTAATGGTAATATTATCTATGGGCAGTTCATCAACTAATTCAAAGATCGGTTTACTCATGGTTCTTGCCTCAATTACTCCTGAATTTTGAAACCGTTTACTGATTAATTATTACTCGCAACACTTTCTACTTTTATCCGATACATTTTTATCCCCCTAAATCCTTCTTTTTAAGGTGGGTCTAGGGGGATCTTTTCCTACTCTACCTTATTACATTTCCAGTAGCTGATCTTATCTTTCTCCGCTACCCGACTCCTTAAACCGTTCCCCAACCTGGAGGAGGTAGCGCTACTTGATCGTCAATCTTAGAATGGGAAACAGCAGACATGGAAGCAGATAGCCACAGAAACATTTCTACAAAATTGAGGCCTTTTAATTTTACGGGAGTCCGCACCACAATCTCGCTTAACTGAGCTAAATCAGCATTTTCCACCCCTACGGCAAAAAAGGCTACTTGTTTATTATTTTCTGCTTGTTGGATGCGTTGAGCGGCTTTTTGCACCACTTCTTCTGGTTCCCCTTGGGGTGCGCCATCAGTAATTAAAAATACCCAAGGACGATAATAGGCAATGCCATTCGCGCGATATTCAGCTTTTCGCGCTTCAATTAAATCCAAGCCTGTATTAATTGCACCTCCCATATAAGTCATTCCTTGGGATTTGAGTTTGGGGGTTTCAAATTGATCGGCGGTTACAAAGTCCAGTTCTACCTTGATTTCATTATTAAAACTGACAATGGCCACTTCCACCCGACGAGCAGCTAAGGTATCTTTATTCAGGTCAGTGCGAAAGGTTTCTAAGCCCTCGTGTAAAGCATCAAGGCTCTCTCCTTGCATGGAACCAGAGGTATCAAGCAAGAGGACACAGGGACAACGGGGTTCTGGGTTCTCCGCAAATTCAACGGCTTCATCAAGTCTTAAGGATTCAGGCATGGCGATCGACTAATCTCTACTCCGGTTCTATGCTAATCAAAAGTATATAGTGCTTTGCGCGGGTAATGGGTAATGGGAGAATAGCGAACCTGCCCCTTATCTCTACAATTGTTCATTATTCATTCTTCTTTCTTCATTCCCGAACCAACTGGTCATGGAGTCGGTTGGTGGCCTATCCTAGTTGTATTACTGTGGGGTTTTACCCCCTAAACCTCTGTTGAAAGGTGTTCTCAGGATTCTAGGCAATTACCATGTTAATGTTACTCTTCTATCTAGGAAAAGATTCTTATGCTATTGAGAGTTCCAGTGTAGTAGAGGTGATTCCTAGAGTACCCTTGAGGAAGATTAATCATGTGCCAGATTATGTAGCGGGATTATTTAACTACCGAGGCAACATTGCACCAGTGATCGATCTGTGTCATCTGATTCAGGGAAAACCAAGTGGGGTTAAGTTGAGTACCCGGATTATTATGGTAAACTCGATGACCCAAGATCGGACGATGCCTTATTTGGGATTAATGGCAGAACGAATTATTAAAACATTGGATAAACCGGATAGTGACTTGGTGAATTCGGATGTACATATGAATGTCGCACCTTATTTGGGGGGGATTATTCTGGATCAAAATGGCATGATTCAGCGCATTCATCTGGATCAATTGTTTACGGATGCCCGACAATTTTATTTAGCTGCAGCAGGAGACATACAGACGGATGAGTCTAACTAAAATTGAGGGTTTATTGAGTCAGAAAACTGGAATTTCAGCCGCGAGTGTTGGCTCTGGAAAAATTGCTAAGGTGGCAAAGGATCGTCAGATTGCTTGCGGATTACCAAGTTTAGATCGCTATTTTAGGGTTTTACAAACCTCCGATCGCGAATGGCAAGCCTTCATTGAACACATTGTCGTTCCGGAAACTTGGTTTTTTCGCGATCAGCGGCCGTTTGATTTTCTCACCAATATTCAAGATTCGGACGGGTTCAACACCTGCGCGTCTCAACCCTTACGTCTACTGAGTGTTCCTTGCTCGACGGGAGAAGAACCCTATTCAATGGCGATCGCCCTATTAGAGGCTGGCTTATCTGCCGATCAGTTCACCATTGATGCCGTCGATATTAGCCAACAGGCGATCACCAAAGCCAAACGAGGTATCTATCGGCACAGAGCCTTTCGGGGAGAAAAGTGGATGAGGGGCGATCGCTATTTTCAGCTCACCCCAGAAGGCTATGAAGTTATTGCCCCAGTGCGAAAGACCATTAACTTTCACGCCGGAAACATTTTAGATTATTTTCCCCAAAATCCGATTCAGTATCATATTGTTTTCTGTCGTAACCTCTTGATTTATCTCGAATTAAGGGTCTGTACGCAAGTGACCCAAATCTTAGAGCAGCTCTTATTACCTAATGGATTACTGTTAATCGGAGCCGCAGAAGCTGGAAAAATCCCCAGCGATCGCTTTACCTCTATTCGCCAGCCCCTGACTTTTGCGTATCAAAAAATAGACTCAACTCCATTCTCTCCCCCACAAGAGGCGATCGCCTCTTCCTCATTGCAGGTCAAAAATGATTTATCCCATACCTCTAAGTGTCTGTATTCCAGCTCTAGACGCTCATTCACTCCGCCCAACCCTAACCCCCTCTATCCGGCTAATTTAGAATTAGCTCGGCAATTAGCCGATGGAGGACAACTTGACGAAGCCCTGAATCATTGTCAAAACTATTTAATTAAGCATAATACCAATGTTGAAGCCTATCTCTTAGTGGGGACACTCTATCAAGCCAAAAGCGAAAATACTAAAGCAGAATGCTATTTTCAGAAAGCTCTTTACCTGAATCCCAACTGCTACGAAGCCCTGATTGCCCTCTCTCTGCTCAAAGAAAATCGAGGAGATCTAATCGGAGCAGAACGCTTAAAGCAGTGAGTAGCAAAAAACTCAAAACTTTCTCCATAATAACCAGGAGTTTTTATTTTGAACAGCCTATTGAAAAATCAATCTTTACAAGGTCGAATCAAGACTGCATTCATGTTCATGGGAGGCTTGGTTTTAATCGTTGCCCTAATCGGTTTAACGTCCACCATGCGCTTAAGTGGAAATATTCATATTTTAAGTGAGAATAGCTTGCCCAGTCTAGTGGGACTATGGAAAATTAACGAAGGTCAAACCCAAATAAAATCTTCGGAACGCGCTCTTTTAGTCACCGGACTAACGGCTGAAGAATGACAAGTAGAGTTAGATAGAATTAGCAAAGGCTGGGATCAGATTAGCGAAGGATTTAACCAATATGAAGTAACCGATTGCACTCCAGAAGAAGAGAGAAACTATCAGCAACTGGTGAGTAACTGGGACAGGTGGCAGGACGATCATGAAGAATTTCTCCAACTCAATGAGCAATTTGAACGTTTAGGGATTCTCGATCCCTATGCCAGAGAAGCAGAATTAATGGCCCAAGACCCCAATAATCCAGGCGAACTTCGTAGGGTACAAAATGCAATTCGACTGTTAGAACAACTACGCGAGCGTGCCAAGCGTAATCGGGCCTCATTTGAAGAGGCAACTTCATCCTTACTCGAAGCCCTCAACATTAACCAAGATACAGGAAGCAGAGCAGAAAACAATGCCAGTAGAGCCATTCGCCAGTCCCAGATTTTAAGCGTCCTGGCTATCAGCCTGGGGTCAACCTTAGCTGTGGTGTTTGGGCAATTCCTCAGTAATGGTCTCGTCCAGAGATTACAACGCTCCGTCGTGCAAATTATATCAAGTCCGGAGAATCAATCAAAGTATAGCCGCGATTTCACGCCACCAATGAAAACGGGTCAAGTCTCGAATCAATGCCCTCTGGGTCAGTAACTTTCGGCAACGTTGGTATAAAACCTCTTCGAGTTCATCGAGA